>SZXY01000059.1 GCA_005843805.1 Chlorobium sp. | reverse complement strand
AGGTCACTCCGCCAAATCCGAAAGCTCCCGGCACCAGAAAGGTGAAGAGTTCAAGTGGGTGCATCGACCAGAGGGTGGCATACTCCCATGAAGAGCCTCCGCCTGATGCCGCCATCCCTCTCACCGACCATGCGGCATATTGGGAAGCCGGGAGATAAATGGAGGCCGACATGGCAACCCCGCACCCCAACGCAACAATCAACAATAATAAAACGCCGTAGGGGCGGCCCTCGTGGCCGCCCTTTTTACCGTCACCGTGGCCGCGCATTTTATTTTTTGTCGTGAAACGCAAAAAAATAAAAAAGGCCAGCATGAGCATCCATGAATAATAAGCGATCTGCACATGCGCCCGTTGCAACTGAAACCCGGCAAGAATCGCCAGTGTAGCAGCATCAGCGATGCCTCCACGCTCAAAGAGACGCATGGTTGCCCAGAGCAGCCACGGCATGTAGGCAAGCGTCATGAGCTGGCTGCCGTGACCATGCACCAGCATGGCCGTCATATAGGGGTTGAGCATAAAGACCGCGCCGCTGAAAAACGAAGCAAGCACCCCCAGACGGAACTCCCGCAACAAAAGGAAAACACCAAAACCTGCAAAAGCGAGGTGAAGAAGCTGCAGAACAATAGCATCAACATGCAAAAGAGTGAACACAACATTGGGCATGTAGAGCCCGCTGAGGTAGCTGAATGCCTCCACCGTCGGCATACCGGAAAATACCCAGGGCTGCCAGAGAGGATAAACGCCGGTTGCAGCCTGAAGCCGCTCAAGCGCAATCACTGAGGCTTGAGGAACAAGTGTGTCGGGCGCAATAAGTGTACTGGACTGAAACAGAAGCGGGTAGAAGAGCAGGACGACGAGCAGGGTATAGCCGCCAAAAACAGTAAAAAACTGCACAATATTTTTCTTCACGGTGTTATCGCTTTGGTTTCCGGTCAAGAAAAGGCAAGAGTTTTAAAATAATCTCTCTTTCCTCCTCTTCCAACTTCAGGAGCAGCATCAGTGCGGTATAACTGCATAGCGAAAGAGAGGCCCCTGCAGCAAGCCCGGCAAACTCCGGCAGTGTAAGCAACCACGAGCGAACCGCCATGAGCAGCCCGACAGTCAAAAGAGCGGCGACAAGAGGCTTCCACAACGCTTTTCCAAAAGGGTGAATCTTCAGGAAATGGCCAATCTCGCCAACCCGGAGCGCGGAGAGCAGAAGAAACACCAGCAACGTTGCAAGCGCTGCACCGTTTATACCCATCCTCGGTATGAGGAGAAGGTTCAGTCCAACCTGCAATCCCAAAGCAAAAAGAGCGTTGAAGAGACTGAGCCGCGCATAACCGGTCATGGCAAGTACCGTTGCCGAGAGCCCGAAAGTGGCCTGCATGAAGGAAGCCGCTGTAAGGAGAAACAAGGCGGTCGTTCCTCCGGCAGCAAACCTTGCACCAAACACTCCAAGCACACTCTCGGGCAGCACCATGAAGAGAATGGCAGGAGGAATGACAATGGAGAGAATCCAGCGTGTCACCATCTTGTATATCCGCCCAATCTCCACGTTCTGGTTTCGTGAATGCAGCTCGGCAATCATCGGTGCGGCAATACCCGCAAAAGCAAGCAGCACGGAGCGAAGAAGACCCGCCGTCCTCGCTGCCGGATGGTAGAGGCCAACCGTTGCGGTATCGGTGAGCATACCGAGCATCATGACATCGAGCCAGTGGGTCATCATGCTGAGGAGCGAAACTGCCATGAAGGGCACAGCATAGGCAAGCATTGCCTTGTCACTGCGGGCATGGACAATATCCATTGACACCACACCGCTGTTTTTTTTCAGAAAGGGTCGAATCCAGAAAAACGCACCTGCCGCAGCCAGCGCAAAAGGCAAAAGCAGCGCTTCGTCACGCCCGACTGCAAAACGCAAAAGCACGGTCAGGAGCAGCAGCAAAAAGGGGCTCAACACCTGTGTGGCAATTATTTTCGGCTTAAGCTGCCGGAAGCCCTGTATGGCGTGGCCAAACAACACCGTGGCGACATTGAAAGGAATTGCTGCAGCGTAGCAGCAGATTGCAAGCTGCAGAAGGCGGCTGCCGTTGAGCAGTGAGGCGATATGAGCAGAAAAAAGAAGGAGAAGAAGTGTCACCGCACCTGAAAAAAAGAGGCCGGTTTTAATTGCAGATCCAATCGCAGCCTTTTGACGGAGAGGATCGTGACTGTTCAGATTGACAAAGCGCAGCACACCCGAGTCGAGACCCGATACGGCCAGCACCTCGGCTATCTGGATCACGGCAATGGCGAGGGCGTAAATACCGAGAGCTTCCGCACCAAGCATCCTCGCAACAACCAGGTTATAGCCAAACCGGGCCGCCTGGCCGAAAAGAAATCCGCCAAAGGAAAAACCTGCCTGACCGGCTATGACGACATTGCGGTTCAAGAGCGCCGCTCCTCGAAAGCCTTCTCCAGCTCCCCCACCATTGCGCCTGCAAGCGCGTCCCAACTGTATCGCCGGGCGTAGGCCTGGCGTGTCTCACGCCGCACGTCAGCGAGAGCATCCGGCACCATCTCTGCAAACGATTCCGGCGAATCAGCCACCTGCACCACCTCCCGCGCCCGCTCAACCGCACTGCAGTAGTTCATCGCAAGCACCGGCACACCGGCAGCACAGTACTCATAGAGCTTGTTGGGATGAGAGACCACTTTCAGTTCACTCTGCTGCAGCGGCATCAGTGCAAGATCGAAGCGCTGTACCCATGCCGGGAGAGCCGCATACTCAATTTTACCGAAATAGAATACGTTTGGAAGAGTGTTTATCGACACCTGTTTTTGCCACCACTCCCGTTCATAAGCCGGACCGAGAAGCACAATCGAAGAGTCCGGCCACCTGCGTGCCGTCGCTGCAACTACGCTCGTATCGAGCCAGTCCATCGCCCCGGCATATCCAAGAATCGGCTTCCTGAGTCCTGCCAGCTCCGCCAGCTCCTCCTTGCGGGGAGTGGCGAAGTGAGCAAACTCAACGCCGTTGCCAAGCTCTATACAGCGCACTCCGGATGGCACCTCAAGACGCTCTGTCAGTTCGCGACTGACGCTGAAAAGCAGATCAATCCTTGAGAGCCATGCATCACGGTAACCTTTCAGCCACGAAGGGCTCGACGGAAAGGCAAGATGATCGTCATTGGCATCATAAAAGCGGAGACGGCAAGAGAGAAGGCTTGCAACCCTCCCCCAGTAAATATTGGAAAGTCCGATAATCCTCTCTCTGGAACCGAAACCAAGCATCATCACCCACAAAAGCATGATCGCAATGCCGGGAAGAGAGAGCAACGTCCGCAAAAGCGGGTTATCGAGCAGACGCCCGATACGAAAAGGCACGCTCTTCAGAAAGGGCACTGTAACCACCCATACCCGCCCCCTTCTGACAGGAATCCAGTGATGACGCCGTCCAAGAGCATAAGGCTCGATGAAAAGAATCCTCCAGTTTGCCGGAAATCGCGCCAGAAGACGCTGCTTGCGGGTTGAAAGGAAGTCCCACTGTATTTCGGAAAACCAGACAAGCCTCATCGGGCTGTCGGAGATCTCCTTATTGAACGGCAAGCTCATAAATCTGCACCTTTTCATACAAAGCCCGCAGAAGCGGTTTAAGTCCCGTAAGATAAAACAACCGCTGACGGATACGAAACCGCTCACTTCTGACAACCCTGAACCCAGCACGCTTAAAAAGCGAGGAGGCCGCATGACGACTCATCTCATGAAAATGGTCGGGGCTTGCAAGAAAGAGTGGTTTGCGGAGCGGCATCGACACAAAAAGCCGACTCCCCTCCCCCTCAAGGATACCCCGTACCTCAAGCAGTGCGTGAAGCGGATTGTAGAGATGCTCGAGCACCTCAAACGCGGTCACCACACTGAACGAGCCCTTGAGCGGTTCAGTATCGAGATCGACCGCTGTGTTGTCGAACCGGCAACCAAAAAGCTGCTCCAGAGAGTTGGTCAGAGGTGTGCGATCACCCAGATCGAGCCCCCTCTGAAATACCCTGCCGGAATGATCAGAGTGACCAAGAAAGTCGATTGTCTTCCGCCATCGCACGCTGTGCGCATCTTCACTGAGATAGTCACCATCGATGACGGTTCTGAAGCTGCTCATAACCTTTTCCTCTCCCTTTGCCTCACCGCCTCCCCGAAGCTCCCTGCAAGGCGCAGGGGAAGCAGCAAAAAATAGAAAAGCATACCACTCCATGCGCGGTGTTTGCTGAAAAGACGAAGAGCCCCGAAGCTTTTTTTCACCAGCTTACCAAGCGGATTGCCAGGCAGCGATGCCGATACCTTGTGCCAAACCTTCGAGGATGGCTCATACTCGATACTTTTGCCCAGAGATCGCACCCGGAGGGAAAGATCAACATCCTCCGCATACATCCTAAAAGCCTCGTCAAACCCTCCAAGAGCCTCAAAATCACGACACCTCATGGCAAAACAGCAGCCTGTGGCATAGCCGGT
This sequence comes from Chlorobium sp., assembly GCA_005843805.1. GTDB lineage: Bacteria > Bacteroidota > Chlorobiia > Chlorobiales > Chlorobiaceae > Chlorobium. The sequence goes on along the minus strand of SZXY01000059.1, from coordinate 16,829 downwards.
AGTGCCGGGACGATCAAACTGCGGAGCATCCTTTTTTCTCAGCCCGACATGACGAATGAGCCCGGTCGAAAGCCTTACGACTCCCCCTGCGTACCAGAGCGTGTCGGGACGATCCCAATAGAAAATTTTCGGAACAGCAATTCCCGACCCCGGTTTGCGCAGCAGGGTTTCTACAAGCGGAGCACAAAATTCAGGATCCACCACGGTATCGTTGTTCAGAAAAATCACGAACTCCGCCTGCAACTCCATCACCCGTCTGAACGCAGCATTGTTTCCGCCCGAATAGCCAAGATTGGAGGGCAAAAGAAGCAGTTCAACATCAGGAAAAGCATCCCGGATACGCCCTGCAGAACCATCGGTTGAACCGTTATCGACAACAAGCACCCGGCACGATGGTGTGCTGAGCACAGCAAGAGAGCGCAGACAGGCTATGGTGTCGTCAGCGCCGTTCCAGTTCAGCACAACAATGCAGATAAGGCTATTCATCATCACCGCCCGAAAGCTTCCGATTCCAGGAAAGTGCCTGCAGCAGAGGCAAAAGCCTCCCATGACAACTCATTGCGAAAAGAGGCGATATCTGATTGCATGGCTGGCAGCTTGTCGCCTGAGTCGAGAAACTCTCCAACCGCAGCAGCAAACCCTTCAGGCGAAGCGTCACGGGCAACCCAGCCAGTTTCGGTGTGACGCACCATTTCGGGAAGAGCGCCAACGGGTGTAACAATAACCGGCAAGCCATGACCATAAGCAAGCTGCACAACCCCGGACTGGGTTGCACTGCGGTAGGGCAGCACCACAGCATCAGCCGCAGCAAAAAAGAGTGCACTGCGCTCTCTGGAAACATATCCGGGATAGAGATCGACACTGCCGCCAATTCCGAGCTGCCCGATCAGCTTTCTGTAACGATCCGGTGACTGATGAAACTGCCCGGCAACCACCAGGCGAAGCGAGGGCGCCTGGCGAAGAATGGCAGGCATGGCACGAAGCATGATATCCAGCCCCTTGTAGTGACGCACATAGCCAAAAAAAAGCATAACCGGCGCCTCTGGATCGAGCTTGAGCGCTCTCCGGGCAACAGAGGCCGAAGGCATATCCGCTTCCGGCTCGTAAAAGGGATGAAAAAGCTGCCGGGAAGGAATATGGGGCATGGCAGCACGAACCTCGCGTGAAACCACACCCGACAGGGTCAAAAAACCGTCAGAGGAAGCTGCAAGCAGGCGCTGCATGAGCGGCTCGAAAAAAAAGGAGTCATGAGAAGAGAGGTTATGGAGCAGTACCACAGTTTTTATTCCGGTAAAACGGCGCAGCACATAGTAAAGCGGAGCTAAAAATCCTGTCCAGTAAGCCACAAGCAGGATATCGGGTTTAAGAGCGATGAGTTGGCGAATTGTGCCTGGCCAGGTAAAGGGATTGAAAAGCACCAGACGACTCTGTGAAGGTTGCAGGGTTGCCGCAGATGACTCTTCAGTGGCTCCCTTTGTCAGAAAATCAGGGTAAAGCGCCCTGAAAGCAATCGGTTGGACATCATACCCCCTGGCGCGCAGGGCGTCCATCAACAATCCGCTGAATCGTGCAATACCACCCTTCAGAGGGGAGAGGGGAGTGACAAAGGCAATCCGCAACACTTTCAACCACGTTCCTTGACAGTTTTTAAACTATTGTTCGCCAAATCCCTGTTCAAAAAACTCCACCAACTGCCGGGCTGCCTCCGGAGCATCCTCACCATCGAGCTTGAGCGTCAAGCGGGTTCCTTTAGGAGCAGCAAGACTCATAACACCGATAATTGACTTCGCATTGATCTCAACCCCCTGCATCTCGATATAAAAATCGGATTTAAACCGCGATGCGAGCTTGACCACTGCAGCCGCCGGTCTGGTATGCAGTCCGGCCTTGTTTTTAACGATAACTTCCTGAACGATCACAACTTTCCTGTACCTGTTTGTATGGTTGGGAACCTGGAATACAACTTATTTTACATTTTTTTAACCATCGCAATCTCGTCACAGGCCATAAGCTTCGGGCAGTGAGTACAATCCCGCCATATCTTCTGGGGAAAATACTCCTTCTTGACCTCACTGTAGCCGACACGACTGAAAAAATCACGATTGAGCGTCAAAACAAAAATCTCCGTCACCCCTTCTTCACGTAACACCGACTCGGCCTTTGCAACCAGCAATCGTCCGATTCCCTTAAGCTTATAGCGGCTGAAAACCGCCAGAGAACGAATCTCGGCAAGCTTCGGGGTATAGAAAGTAATGGCGCAGCAACCGATCACCTCTCCGTTGTACTCAGCCACAAAAAAATTACGAATGTGCTCAATAATATTCTCCCCGGAGCGCTCAAGCATAATTCCCTGACGGGCATACTCCAGAGTGATGGCGGCAATTGCCTCTGAATCGGCAAGCCGCGCATTCCTCACAACAACTTTACTCTTTTGCATAATCAGGCAACACCCTCATCAAGCGGTTCGTCTGCCCTTGTACGCTCCGACACCTCTTTCCAGAGTGCATCTTTCAGCTCCTTCAATCCCTGGCCCGAAACACTTGAGATCGGCAGCACCTTGACACCATCCTCAAGAAACGGAATTTCAAAATCCTCGGGAGCGATATCCATTTTGGTCACCACCGCGATTCTTGGTTTATCGAGCAACCCCTTCGAAAACTTTTCAAGCTCTCCGAGCAGAGTAAGATACTCATCGGCAATATCCGGCGAATCAGCCGAAACCAGCACCGCAAGTATTTTCGTACGCTCTATATGGCGAAGAAACTGCAACCCAAGTCCCTTCCCCTCAGCCGCACCTTCTATGATTCCAGGAATATCAGCCATGACAAATGACTTGTACTCCTCATAACGCACAATACCGAGATTCGGCACCAACGTTGTAAATGGATAATCGGCAATTTTAGGTTTCGCCGCACTGATTACCGAAATCAGGGTAGACTTTCCAGCATTGGGAAATCCAACCAGCCCAACATCGGCCATAAGCTTCAACTCCAGATCGAGCATCAGCAGCTCACCTTTCTGACCAGGCTCGGCATAACGGGGAGCCTGACGAGTAGGAGTGGCAAAATGCTGGTTACCACGACCACCTTTTCCCCCTCTGGCAATCATTATCTCCTGCTCTTCTCCGGTCAAATCAGCAATAATCTCATGGGTTTCGGCGTTCCTGACAATGGTACCGCACGGAACCTCAATAACAACATCAGCGCCATCCCTGCCAGTTTTACGGGCACCCTGCCCATGCACACCCCGGACAGCGAGGTACTTCTTTTTATACCTGAAATCGAGCAAGGTGGTCAACTGACGGTTGGTTCTCAACCATACATGACCTCCACGCCCGCCATCACCTCCGTCAGGCCCGCCTTTGGGCACAAACTTCTCCCTGCGAAAACTCACGCAACCCTTGCCGCCATCACCAGCCTGTACAAAAATGGACGCACTATCAACAAACTTCACTCACACACCTGCCTTTTGAATAATCCTTCACTTTAACTATTATAATCAACATCCAAACTTTATCGACCCATGGCAACAACAACTTCCGGAAAACCCACAATCGAGGAACTCATTTCGCGGCTCGAAGAGATAACCCGAAATATCGAGAATCCCGAAACCGGCCTTGAAAGCTCCATTGGTCTCTACGAAGAAGGGCTTGCCATTGCCGAAAGCTGCAAAAAAAGGCTGCAGGAAGCCAGAAAAAAAATTGAGGTCATCAATCCCGATCTGGCAAAAACCTGGCCCGAAACACCGCGCACCAAAGACCTCTTCGACTCAGAATCCTGAACCGGACTCAGCCCTCGAGCTTCTTCAGAAGCACATCATTGACCATCTGGGGATTAGCCTTGCCTTTCATTCGGCTCATGCACTGCCCCACAAAAAATCCCAGCAACTTGGTTTTTCCGCCACGATAGGCCTCAAGCTGACCAGGGTTGGCATCGAGTATCTCCTGAACAACACTCTCGATTGCGCCACTGTCTGAAACCTGCGCAAGCCCTTCCCGCTCGACAATCTCCGCCGCACTGGCCCCATCCTTCTGCATCAGCTCAAACACCTGTTTGGCAATCGTGTTACTGATCACCCCACCGCCAATCAGACGAATCAAGCCGGCAAGCCGTTCAGGAACAATGGCAAACTCCGCAATATCGAGATACTTCTCCTTGAGTGTACGCATCACCTCACCCATCACCCAGTTCGACGAAGCCTTGGCATCACCCGAAACCCTGACAGTCTCCTCAAAGTAATCCGCCAGCTCCCTCTCAACCGTAAGTACTCCGGCATCATAAGCAGGAATGCCATACTCCCCGGCAAAACGAACGGCACGCTCCTCAGGAAACTCCGGCAGCTCCAGCTTTATACGATCTATCATATCCTGGCCGACAAGCACCGGAATCAGATCAGGATCGGGGAAATAACGATAGTCATGGGCAAACTCCTTGCCGCGCATCGAGCGGGTCTCACCCTTGTCGGCATCCCACAGACGGGTCTCCTGCACAATGACACCGCCATTGTCGAGAATCTCTCTATGGCGCTCAACCTCATACTCGATAGCCTTTTCAACGTTCTTGAACGAGTTCATATTCTTGATCTCCGAACGGGTACCATACTCGGTAGCACCAACAGGCCGCAAGGAAACGTTGGCATCACAGCGAAGACTTCCCTCCTCCATGTTACCATCCGAAATACCAAGATACTTCACAATCTGACGAATTTTCTGCAGGTAGGCTGAGGCCTCCTTCGGTGTACGCAAGTCAGGATAACTGACAATTTCAAGCAGCGGAACACCGCTACGGTTCAGATCGATATAGGTATCCTCACCGATATCGTGAATCGACTTGCCGGCATCCTCCTCGATATGAATCCTGATAAGACGAATCTCCTTCTCACCCTCCCCGGCATCAATCTTAAGGGTTCCCTCGCTGCAGATAGGCTCTTCAAACTGGGAAATCTGGTACCCTTTCGGCAGATCCGGATAAAAATAGTTTTTTCGGGCAAGCACCGAACTGGGAGCAATAGCGCAACCCGTTGCAAGACCAAGCTTGACGGCATCCTCCACCACTCGACGATTAAGTACCGGCAAGGCTCCCGGAAGAGCAAGGCATACCGGACAGACATTGGAATTGGCCGGTTTGCCAAACAGCGCAGAACAACCGCAAAAAGCCTTGCTCGCTGTATTAAGCTGACAATGAACCTCAAGGCCCACTACTAATTCATAATTCATTGCAAAATTATCATTATGGAAAAACTCCTGACCTTCAGCCCCGAAGTCTTTCTATGCTTATAAAAACAAAGGTATCAGTAAGGTCGATACGAAAACTTCTGTCCACCCACCGTCGCCTCAGCCATAACCCCTGCCTTGGGAAGAACAAAAACAGCCACACCATTGGAAAAATCAGTATTGGTAGCCATCCCCGCACTCACAATAATTGCCGTAACCTGGGCATTAAGCTCATAGTTACCTTTCTTGAAATTGTCAAGATCTTCCTGGCCCTTGAAAAAAATGATCTCCGAAAAAGACTGGCCACCAAGCTGCGGACCAACATTGAGCTGGGTAATAGTTGAATGCCCCACAAGCTTGTTCTGCTCATAGACAAATCCGTTACCATGCCCTCCACCCAAAATCATGAACCCGCCTTTATAAACATCGGCAAACACGGCAAACCCGTAAGCACGCTCAAAAAAACGGTCAAGCGAAGGAACATTCTTTTTGAAATATTCCACCGCATCCTTGGCCCTGTCCTCATCAGCAGGATCCCAGCCAGCCCTCGCCGTTCCGGCAAAAACCGCTGCAAACAGCAAAGCAAGAGCAAAAACTCTCATAAACTTCATCATCTTCATCATCAATGCCTGGTTTTTTGTTGTTGAATAAAATCAAAGCATAGAAAACATACAATGAGATACAAGCTTTAATGTACGATTTTCAGCAATGAAATCCCGCATCTTACCTCTGCAAGGAGCTACTCTACTCCCGCAATTACACTGGAACACCTTGCCTCTATCCTTTTGACGACATCCTTTGCCACTTCCAGTATCTCAACCGCACTACGCACCTCTTCACCGATATACAAACGCAAGGCAACCACAAGAGGTTCAAGATGTGGCTCAGCAGGCGAATCAACAAGAATGCCAAGGGCCTCTTTTGCATAGCCCGAAGCCGCAAGCTCGACAAACAGCTCTATGATGAGCGAAATTGATGGCCTGGAGGTATACACATATTCTTTGGACAGCTCCAGCACATTATCTGGACTCCCGTCCAATTCAATTGCCTGTTGAAAAGCAGATCCTGCCTCATTGTATCTGCCAAGATAGCCAAATATCATACCCTTGTAGAACATGGCACGAGCAACAAGCGCTTCAATCTCCACTTCGGAACTCTCTCTGTACATTACTATAAGTGCAGTGAAAGTCTGAAGCGCTTCATCCATACGCTTTTGACGTCCTAATATTAAAGCCTTGAGTAACAGGGCAGTTACTACCCATTCTGCAATTTCAGTTTCAATTCGTCCCTGGTGTTGTACTATGAACTGCTCCAGAAGCTGAATAGCTATATCATATTTTCCATCCTTTAAAAGATCATTGACATGTTCCAATACCACTTTTATGGCTCCAAGCTCATCTCCAACATCAGCATTGACATTCTTTTTCGATTCAGTAATGTTCTCAACGACCAGAATATTTTTCACCGTTTCACTGAGATAGGGTGACTCCAGAAAATTCCTCGATGTTTCAAGGCTGATTCTCTGAATAAGTTGATGATCAGAAACACTTTTGATGATCTCTTCAAAAGCCGCAAAATGGTCTTTGCATTGCTCTGGCTGAAGAGTAGCGGTCTCGTCAATCAACATTTTGACTGAAGCAACAGGATCATAAAGGCTGACCATAAACTTCACGGCAGCCTTGACCCTTGCTGATGGGCCACCACGCCTTCGCATGAGGTAATAAATGTTGTAAATCCCTTCCGAAATCCGGTACCATTTTGTCCTTTTACCATTGTCCTCGAAGAGTACTTTACCACGGCTGACAAGCCTGCCGAGAAATGCACTGGTCGTGTTGATGTCAAGCCGCGCCACTTCAGCGACCTCTTTTGCTGTCGAAAGGCTCCACAATTCGGCAAGCGCCAGATATACTTTCCGCTCCTTTGATGCCATCGTATCAAGATGGCTTTTAAAATAATCGGTATGCTCATCGATCAAATCAATGAGATCATCGAGAAGTTCGCGAAACGAACGTTTGGCGCCAAACCTTGCGATAAGGGATATCAAACGGGCATTGCCTCCGGTCAAAATCCTGACTGGCCTGATCTGTTCACCCGGAAGCTTCTCTCCGGCTATGAGTTCCCAAACAGTATTGCACTCCTCATCATCAAGCGGTTTGAGTTCGTGAATTTTGAACAATTCGAACATGGCGTGTGCCGGATGGTCGATCTCGTCAGATCTGCCTATCGCCGTCGCAAGCAGCATCAAGCGAGGCTCATTCATCAGCGTATGACGAAGTTTCCACGCCTCCTGTTTGTCAGAAAACTCAGAAAGCAGCATATCGAGATTCTCTACCACAAGAAGAATCCGCTTGCCGATCTTGTCAGCAAAATCAAGCAACTGCCATAACGCACGCTCCCCAAGACGCTGTTCATCAGGGTCTCGACGAAGTTCATTGTAGCTTTGCATCCGTCGTTCTTCTCCAGTCTGTTCTGCCAGATGAAAAAGCGCCTCAAGCCAGAAATCCGCAGCAGAAACTGCATTGTAACTTTCCTCTGCAAAGATGAGGGGATAACATGCCTTGTTCAACTCCTCATCACGCCCAACTTCAAGGGCAACACGACGCACAAGGTTGGTCTTTCCACTTCCACGAGGCCCGATAATAAGCACATGCTGATTCGATGCAACGGTGTTCTCCCGAATGACCCTGATAATCATTCGAAAGTCAACCTGCCTGACAACAAAATTTTCAATAAGCTCTTCGCCTTCAAGAAAAGCAGGGTTATACTTCACAAAACGCTTTACCATTCCCTTATTTCTCCCTCTCTTTAAGCGGCACATAAAACCCGGAATGCGCCTTTTTCCACCACTCTTTCAATAGATTTGATTCGTACCGGTATTCTTCCCCGCTTTTTCTGAGATAACCGTCATGTTCGAGCACTCGGAGAATTTCCATTGTCTCTTCATCACTATCCACCTCTTTTCTTGCATACTCACGCTGAAGCAGTCGAAGTACAGGCATTTCAAGCTTTCCGGCAATTGCAGTTTCCGTCAAAATGGCAAGCACAAGCGGTAACTGCTCCTTGCTGAAAAACAACTCTAACCGTTCCTGGTAATGCGCAAGTTCAGCATGGCCCCGGATGCCGAGCATTTCATGTTCGTAAAGATCGTCAACATCATCAGCAGAAAAACGCATCTCACCACGCCTTTCACAACGGTCAAGGAGATGCGAAAAAAACAACTGGACATGGTGAGGAATACAATACCCAAGTTTTCTGACCATTGCCTCCTCTGCCCGATTCTGAAACTCCACACCATACTGCTGGCCGAGCGCACTCAAACATCCTATAGCCGTTTCGTCATCCCATGGTCTGAGATCGTATGGCTGGTAATTGTTAATCGTTGAACTCAGTTTTGCTTGCCTAAGCACCGGTTCGAAACCAATACTTCCCGACAACATGATCACTATCTTTCCCTGATGCTCGATACTGTTGGCCCTGAGCCACGACATGAATCGGTCAACTTCTGCTATTCTTTCTCTGGTAATAACGTAATCATCACCTTTCAACATTCGGTTCACCATCAACGGCACCTCGTCAATCATCAGAAGAACCGGACGATCAGATTTTGCGAGAATCGAAAAAAGCGCATCACCCTTCTCCATCCAGTTTTCCTGGTTAAGCCCTGCCCTCAGCTTGATACCGATTTCGCCAAAGCTTACCTCTTCAAGGTTTCCTGAAACCGCACCCCACACATTGGCAAACACACTTTTGACCTTCTTCCAGAGAGAATCGTAAGGCTTGAGAGAAAGACTGAACCGTGCAATAACATCCGCCGGATCGCTATCTTTCTGAAGATCGATGAACAAACAGATATATCGATCCGAAAGCCTCCGTTGCAACTCCTTCATAAGACTCGTTTTCCCCATACGCCGCTGAGCAATCAGGGAAATATGTGCCCCTTCATCAATCTTTCGGGTCAGAATCCGAATATCATCCTCCCTGCCCCAGAACCGCTCCCCAACCACCCAGTTACCCTGAGCCTGTTGTAGCTTTCTTTCCATGTCACTCTCCAGAATATTTCAAAACAAAAATGCTGGCAACAAATCTGTTGGAAACATAATTCACACGAACAAACAAAACAAATTTTACCAACAAAAAATTTGGCAACGTTTTCGTTGACAAAGGGGTTGCAAATAAAATTCATTCCATTCTGAACAATTGCGTATTCACACCGCCAATACATAGGGGCTGCCCAATAACGCGTTATCATCCATTTCGATATTGCAGGGAACACCAATCATGCACGCAGGGCAACCACGGGGGGTTGCCCCTACGGGTTCATTTTTTCATTTACACCATACCAAATTCCAATTCGCGCTTGAGGGCCTCGCGTTCGATTTCGAGACGGCGAATTTCTCGGTTCAGTCGGTCGAGTTCTTCGGGGCTGCTGTCGATCTCAAGGCGGAGACGCGATGAGGCTTCGTCAATCAGGTCGATTGCCTTGTCGGGCAAAAAGCGGTCGGCAATGTAGCGGTTGGAGAGTTCGGCTGCAGCAACAAGTGCAGCATCCTTAATCCGCACACCGTGATGGATTTCGTATTTCTCCTTGAGGCCACGAAGAATGGAAACCGTATCCTCAACGCTCGGTTGATCGACCAGCACGGTCTGGAACCGGCGTTCAAGGGCGGCATCCTTTTCGATATGTTTGCGATACTCGTCAAGGGTAGTGGCGCCGATACAGCGCAGTTCGCCTCGGGCAAGCGCAGGCTTGAGAATATTAGCCGCATCCATCGAGCCTTCGGCAGCACCCGCGCCAACAAGCAGATGAAGCTCGTCAATAAAGAGTATAATCTCGCCATCGGACGACTGCACCTCACGCACAACCGCTTTCAGGCGCTCTTCAAACTCGCCCCGGAACTTCGCTCCAGCGACAAGCTGGGCAATATCAAGCGCGGCAATCTGCTTGCTCTTGAGGTTTTCGGGCACGTCACCGGCAACGATACGCTGCGCGATTCCCTCAACCAGCGCGGTTTTGCCAACACCCGGCTCACCAATCAGCACAGGATTGTTCTTGGTGCGGCGGCTGAGAATCTGCAGCACCCGGCGAATCTCCTCGTCACGGCCAATCACCGGATCGAGTTTACCCTTGCGAGCCTGGTCGTTGAGGTTGCGGGAATACTTTTTCAGTGAATTATAGGTCTCCTCAGCGCTCTGACTGGTCACGCGCTGTGTTCCCCTGATGGTTGTGAGCACCTTGAGAATTGCATTGCGGTTGAATCCCGCATCCTGCAGCATACGCGAAACAGTCAGCCCGGCCTCACTCATGGCAATCAGCAGGTGCTCCGAGCTGATATAGTCATCCTTAAGACTTTCAGTCTCCTTCAGGGCAACATCAAACACCTTGCCGAGGTTCTGCGAAATATACTGTCCCGTAGCCGAAGCACCGGTAACCCTTGGAATCCGATCAATTTCACGCTCAAGCGCCGCATGAAGGGTTTCAGCAGGAACCTCGAGCTTCTGCGCTATCTGCACGGCTATACTGCTCTTGTCGTCAAGCATGACCGAGAGAAGATGCTCCGGCTCTATCTGCTGATGCTGACGGCTTCCGGCAACCGTTGAGGCCGCCTGCAACGCTTCCTGTGCTTTCAGGGTAAATTTATTAGGATCAAACTGCATGGTTTCGGATTATTTTTTTGTTGTCAGTTCATAACCAAAGGATACATGCCGCCAGAATAACTGTCGCGGAGTCAGGCAACCTGTTTATGTATTAACAATGTAAATGAAAAAAAAGTTAACGATGCGACCCGTTTTGGTAGCGGGCGGAGAAAAAAAACTCAAATAAAAGCCAATCGCCACTGGAGCAGAGCGGGTAAAAAGGGTTTCGCGTTGCAATAGAGGTATAAAAAAAGGCCGATGCACTCAATGATGCAACGACCTTTAAAAAATCCGGGGAATGGAGCTACCCTCTTATTTGCTCACCTTTGCAGGTTCAGGCTTTACCCTCTACTGGAGGTTTAGGCCAGTTTTTTGCAACAGCACTCACCACAAGCCTTAAAATCTGCCCTCCAGTGGAAATCAGTTCTGCACTTTTCTCCTGGATATGATGTTGCGTAGCAACCTGATCCTTGAATAAGTCAACACTTGCCTTATCATAATCGCCCTGGCTGACATAGGCATCAATCACCTCTTCAGCTTCTTCGTACGGCAGGCTTAAAACCTTTAATCCAAGCTTCGCCCTCTCGATAGGGTTAAGAATTTTCTGACTGGTGTTCTGCTGCTCCATAACATTTCTTTTTTTAGTCTGAAAAAGCTCTGCGACCTCTTGACTGCAAGAAAGAATGTAACATTTTTTTCAACAAGAAAATGAGTAAAGCCGTTACTGGAGCGGCATTGCACCACGCTTTTCAGCGCCGCATCCCGCACCCTCTTCCAATCAAGGTATCGGCAAGCAGGAACACCAGAGCTGCCGCAACAAAATAGAGCGAAAGAGATTCACCCCCGGAAGGCTCCATCACCCATCGCGATGCCGCAGCTATGCGGTTAATGCGCTCTGCAACCTCGCTGCATACCGTATGCTCCGCCCTGCTTCGAAAATATAATCCGCCAGCATCCCGAGCCAGTGACTCAAGCGTTTCAGCCCTGAAACTGCTCGTCACCACCTTGCCACTCTCATCCCGCTTCAGCCCATCTCCGGCCCCGCCAGTCGGGATCACGGCTGGCTGACGCATTCCAACCCCTATCACGAAAAAATGAACACCCGCTTTTTTCAGCTCCCGAACCGCCGTATGAAGATCACCGGCATGATCCTCTCCATCGCTCAGAAGCACCACAATCTTCTCCCCCTTCCTCGCCGAAGCCAGGTTACGTTCCGATGCGGGCTGCAGAAGACTCAAGGCAAGCTCGATAGCCCGTCGAAAGGCCGTTCCCTGCTCCTCGATAAGTTCAGGAGAGGCCATGCCGAGCAGCGACTCAAAACCTTCCTTGTCAGTGGAGAGAGGACACTGCACGAGAGGAGATGCCGCAAAAAGCAGAATGGCCCGCCGCCCGCCGCTGACAGCACGACTGATATGCGCAATCTCATATTTCGCCTGCCCAAGACGATCTGGCGGCACATCCCTTGCCATCATACTTCGAGAGACATCAAGCACAAAAACAAGATCGGCACCCTTGCGCAACACAGGCTTTCCTCCACTGCAAAGCCGAGGACCTGTCATGGCAACAAACAAGCAAGCTATAGCCAATAAAAGCAACACTTTTTTCACCACAACAACCTTCAACTGCGCACCAGGCATCATCGCAGCGAGCATACGCGGAGCAACAACAGCCTCGCGAGCCTGGATCTGGCGCATAACCCCATAACCAAGCAGCACGGCAAGTGGTATCAGAAGAAGCAGATACCCAATATTTTCAGGCCAGGCAAAACACACAGCGTTCCTCCCTTTCTCTCAGCGTTCCGGGTCTACCAGATTCGCCCATTGCAATAACCATCCCCCCATACACTACGGTATCCTCAAAAACCTGGTATTCGACAAAACAAGCTCAATGAAAAGCAAAACAAGCGCCGAAAGCAACAGAACGGAAAAAAGCTCCGAACGACGCTCTACCAAAGGCCCTGCATGGCGTTTTTTTTCAAGCTGGTCAATGTCTTTGATTGCCCGCTCAAACGCAGCCGGATCCTCTACCCTGAAATATCCTCCGCCAGTAGTACGGGCCACACCCCTCAGCGACTCCTCATCCATCGCCGCATGATCGCCACTCTCTGCCGTCCTGTCCAGTCGATTCTGGGCACTCCTGAAGCCCGCATTTACCGCATAGATCCTGATTCCGCTCTGTGCAGCAAGCCCCGCAGCCGTTGCAGGCCCTACCTCTCCAGCGTTATTTTCACCATCAGTAACAAGAATGATAATCTTGTGATCCGACTCCGATGCCTTGAGCCGATTGACACCAATAAGAATAGCGGTACCGATAGCCGTTCCCTGATCGACTATCACCAAAGGCGAAAGCCGGTCAATCAGCATGGCAAGCACCTCATGATCAAGCGTCAGCGGACACTGCGTATACCCTTTACCCCGAAACACCTCCAAACCTATCCGGTCACTTGAACGACGCAACACAAAACTGCGAGCCACCTCTTTTGCCGCATCGAGGCGACTTTTACCGGCAAAATCCTTCTGAAGCATAGAATCAGAAATATCGAGCGCCAGCATCACATCGATTCCGCCCGCTTCAGCCTCACTCTGGCGAACAATAAGATGAGGCCCCGCAAGCGCAAACACACAAAGCACCAGCACGCCACCCCTCAGCCACTGGGGCAGAAAACGCAACACCCGGCCAGCCTCAAACCCGGAATCCCGCAACCGCTCAAGACCAGGAAAAAGAATTGCAGGACTTTTCCCCTGCCGATCACGCCACCCCCTGAGCCACGCCACCACAACAAACACCGGCAACAGCCAGAGCCACTTCGGTTCCGTCAGCTCAACGCGAGGTATATATGCAAGCCAATCCAGCATAAGCACTCTCATTTTCCCAAAGATGCAAAATCATCTAACATCAAGCCAATACCACGACCCTGCACAACTTTATGCGTGCAATGAAACCGTTCAATCCAGCACCTCCCAATATCCGGTTTTTTTCGAACCCTTCCGTTGTAGCCGATTCTGCTGTTTCAGTCTCTGAATATAACGCTTGATTGTCGCCTCACTCACCCCTGTTACCTCCGCCAGCTTTTCATAATCAGCAAAAGGATTGGCCTTGATGACCGGTAAAAGGTCATTTATCGGGTCGTGATGACCTTTTATTTGCACATGTATTGGCACTCCACTTTCCTCTACCAATGTTTCCATTGACTTCCGGTGAACCGTTACAGTGAACAGGCAACCATCATGGTCATCCTGAAACTCAATCTGAGGCCAATCGCTCAAAGCACGTTTAATGCCAGAACCAAGTCCATGATAGGGCAAAACCCCTTTGGCCACATAGGAAACCAGAATCGGATTACGAATATTGGAGTTTCCCCGCCGTATCTTTTCCACAGTCAGGTTGTTGGGCAAGTGTCCGGGACTGATGATTTCAATGCGGTTATCAAAAATAAACAAGCGAATAGGCGCACTGACCAGATAGTCACGGTGCACCAAAGCATTGACCAGAAGTTCCTCAAAAACACTTGCCGGAATTTCAGGCGTTCCCGGAGCGTTAACCCCCCGACCAGCCTGAACCTTATGCAGATTGCGCATGACAAAGGCCAAAGAATCATCAAACACCTTCTTAATCGGCCCAGCGAAATCCTCAGTATCCAGATAATCGGTCGAATGAATCTGATTACCGGGATAGCGAATAGCTTTCACGACAAACTGAGGTGTAATCCACTCTGGCCGTTCAGCAAAAAGCAGCACCCCGGCCAGATTCAACACACCATCATCAGTGGCAAGATTCATGTTCTGCAAAAGACGGGTCAATTCAGCCGATGAATCCGGATACTCCTGCTCGTAGACATCTCTCAAAAAATCCCGAAACCGCAGCTTATCGAGTTTATCGACACCCGCCTTGGTGGGTAACTCATCAGCATGAAACTGGTTGGAAAACTGGAAAAAGCGACGCAGTTCCTCCCTCGAATTCACACGCCGTTTGTCAGCCCCAGCCTTCAGCCAGATCACGCCATTCTTGTCAAAGTAAGGCTTGTCGATCCCTTTGGGTACAGTAAGCACCATCACAATTCGGCCACTCTCCAACGCAACAGTCTCCGTCTGCACCGCCAATGGACTCCGCACAAACTGACTGGCAACGTTACTCACAAGCTGGTTAATGCGAACCACATCCTGCTGCGTCAATCCCGGAGTTGAACCATCATCCGCCACACCGATAAAAATGGTACCGCCACTCGTGTTGGCAAAAGCCACCATTTCAGATGCCAGCGATTCCGCATTTTTAACATCAGCCTTGAACTGGCGAGTACTATCCTCGCCAAGAATAATTTGGGAGTGGAGGAATTGATGGTTCATTGCGATTACTCCATAAAAAATCAATAGCAACTTTTACACTTGGCGAAAATGACCAGGTTCACCCAATAAAACCTGTGACGAAAAAAAACATCAAGCCATAAGGTCACCGCCCAACTGCTTGAAAAGCCAAACGTATCAAGCCCTTAAGATCGGCAAGCCATCCGGGATAATAATCAAATATGCATCTGAAAACCATTTGAATCAAATTATGGCTCAGCTTGACGATCATATCACGATTACACGAAAGGGAATTGATAACTCCTTTCTGGAGGGTGATTAATCGCGGAGAGGCACAGCTTCCGGAAGTCGCACGAAGTCAGTCAGAATTTTGGACTCCCAATAAATAACCGTATAAGCATCGACTGTCCTGAGAAAAATATCGCAGTTAGTTGCCAAGAAACCATAAAGCATCAAAAACGTGTCGAAATTCTGAGCTTTTTTCGACACGTCGCAAAAACATGTCGATAGCATCGACATATCGAAAACCGACAAAGAAATCGACACTTCAGAACACTCAGCCTTTGAGCACCTCCAAAAGAGGCATATTCATATAAACCCGTTCACGGCCAACCAGTTCACTTGTTACGAACCCGGCACGCTCAAGCTCCCGCAAATAAGCCGATGCCGTTTGACGCCGGGCAATTCCTGCATCCACGAGAAACGGTATTTTGCAATATGGCTGTCGAAAAATGAGTTCAACCAACTCCCTCGAATACACTTTCGGCAGATCCACACGGCACTTCTCAATTGTCTCCTGAAGCAGATCACGGATAGCTTGAATGCGCCCGGTTGTCCAGATGGCGGTTTCCTCAAGACCTTTCAGCATAAACAACAACCAACTTTCCCAATCCGATTGTTCAGTGACACCACGCAGCAACCGGTAATACTCAGCTTTATTACATATTGGGCAACCACTGGGGGTTGCCCTTACATTTGATGCTTTGTTTTGGGGCGGGATGACCCCGCCCCTACGGTTCGTGTTGGATACGTTGCGGGTTTTGGGATTTGTATTATTTTGGTTTACGATGTGTCGAGCTGGGGCTCGACACTCCCAGGTTGGGAATCGGCGCTCCCAGCGGGCGGATTATAACCGGGGTTGTTTCTTTTATTGAGCTGATGGAGTATCTGGTTACTACAAATATTCCGTGGCTTGTTCGTGTGTTGCAGGGTCAGTGGAGGAGGTTGAGACGGCGGATGAAGGGCGCTGTGCCTGATGGTGCGAGGTACCTGGTGCTGAATTTTTCGGGGCATCCTGTTTTGCCTGGCCAGTTGAGCGCTATCGAGAAGTTGCTGCAATGGCCTTGTTCAGAGGTGATCGATGTGCAGATGGGTAACGTTGCAGAGGATCGGAAGTTTGTTGGCAATGTTGTCCGCGCTATTGAAAGAATCGATCTTTCGCCGGAGCAGTGGCAAACGGCAAGTATCGTGGCTGTTCCTGCCGGGTATTCGGCTATCTGGTCGGTGCTGCTGGCAGAAATGCATGGCCGCCTTGGCTATTTCCCTGATGTCGTCCATCTGCGCCCCGCCTCTTCTGCCTCAAGTGAAAAGTTTGAGGTTGCCGAAATCATGAACCTCCGTGAAGTGCGCCATTCTTCCCGAGACAAACGATAAAACCTCACAGGGGAGGTGAGTAGACCAGA
>SZXY01000203.1 GCA_005843805.1 Chlorobium sp. | reverse complement strand
ACCCTGAACCGCCCCCGTTTATCTGCATCGAAGAGCCGGAAAACGGCCTCTATCACAAGCTTTTGGAGGCTCTGGCAGAGGAGTTCCGGTCACATGCTACTGGCAAGAAGAATGCTCCCCAGATTTTTGTGACCACACACCAACCTTATTTTGTTGATGCACTGACGCCTGAGGAGGTCTGGATATTGGAGAAAGGCAAGAATGGGTTTTCCTCTGTGCGTCGCGTCTCTGAACTGGAAGATGTAAAAA
This sequence comes from Chlorobium sp., assembly GCA_005843805.1. Lineage (GTDB taxonomy): Bacteria > Bacteroidota > Chlorobiia > Chlorobiales > Chlorobiaceae > Chlorobium. The sequence goes on along the minus strand of SZXY01000203.1, from coordinate 2,353 downwards.
ATCTGGTCGCAGAGGGTTTGCTTTTGGGTGGCCTTTGGTATAGCGACTATCTCGATGCGAGGTGATTATGCACATTGAGATATTGGTCGAGGATAGTTCGGGGGAGAAGTTGCTGGACATCTTGTTACCCAGGCTTTTGGGCACAAAAGGCAATCCGCATACCTGGCGTTTACATGCCTACAAAGGGATTGGTCGAATTCCCGGGGGGTTGGTGACGAAGAGTGATCCTGCCAAGAGGATGCTTCTTGACCAGTTGCCAAAATTGTTGCGTGGGTATGGCAATACACCCGGAATCGATGCAGTTGTGGTCGTGGTCGATAGTGACAAGCGCGACTGTGCTACTTTTTTAGCCGAACTGCAAGCTGTTGCTGACGCTTGCGATCCGGGCCCAAATACACTCTTCAGAATCGCTATTGAGGAAATTGAAGCATGGTATTTTGGTGACCATGAAGCTCTGATGGAAGCGTATCCAAAAGCCAGGCGGGAAGTACTTGAAAAGTATGTTCAGGACAGCGTATGTGATACGTGGGAGCTGCTTGCCGACGCAATTCGTCCGGGTGGGTCGCTGGCGATCAAGAAAGCTGGCTGGCCTTTACCGGGGCAAGTGAAGCATGAGTGGGCTCAAAAGATCGCTCCGTTCATGGAACCGGAGAGGAATGTCTCGCCAAGCTTTGGAAAGCTCAGGGATGGTTTGCGCGAGCTTTGTTCTTCGGGCAAATTATAGAAATGGCAGGGAGTCCGGGATATTATATTGTCCTGTAAAAAAAAGCTTTGCATGAACCTCGCGCCATTCCCCCTGTTTCTTGTTCTGTTCAGTGGATTATGCTGGACGATTGTCTATATCGCGAGCATTCATCTGGGGCTTAAAGATTCCACCTATGCCATGCCATTCTGGGCTCTTGCCCTGAATTTTGCATGGGAGTTGTTACAGACGGTGCTGGAGTACCGGGTGGCTGGTTTTGTGCTTCAGGTTGGTATCACGGCTCTCTGGTTATTGCTTGACTGCGGCCTTTCTGCAAAACCTTCTCATGTCGGTTCTCTTTATCGGTATGCTGGTGAGTCGTGGGAGCAGCGAAGGACAGAGCCTTACGATCGCCGTCAGCAAGTGGCTGGGTACTCTGGCTCCGACTATTCTTTTTGGCCTTCTTGGTGCGCATGGTTTCAATGGCCCAAGCTCACTGATCCTGGTGACGGGCTTGTTTTGCTCACTGTTTGATCTCATCTATATCGCTATGTTAGCCCGCACAAAAGCGCTTGAAAAATCGCAGATCGATCACATGTTTTCAGGAGTAACCAGGGATAATCTTCATCGTGAAACAGATCCGGGAGTGGCTATCGGAAATGAAATCTGGTGACCTTATGGATTTATCCCGGCTCGGTGTGGTGAGTGAATAATTTCACCCGGTCTGGATTTCGGTTTTCAGGGCGATCTCTTCAAGAATGGAGCTGACCCGGAGGCAGAGGAACATTGATCCGGCATAGACAATGCTGCGTCCCCTGGTGTGGACTTCCCAGGTACAGCGCTCGGCTTTTGTTCTGCTGCATTGTGTTGCCTTGATGATCTGTTCGATCACTTCGTCGAAGGAGTGTTCTTCATCGTTGTAAAGTACTACCCGGTATGCATCGAGCTGGTCAGGCCCGGAAGTTTTTTCGGTCTCTTGTGTTCGGGGAGTTGGTAAGGATGCGGTCAACCTGACGGAAAGTGAAAAGTTCATGGTCAAAGCAGGCTTACGATTTAAAAGGGTAAAATAGGCAGTTGAGCCCGGAAACGCAACAGCGGGGAGTTATTCTTCAATCACGGGTTCGAGAGCGCCAAGTGAAAAATCTCCTCCGGAAAATATCTGCATCCTGAAACGGGCACCTACAGGGATGGTCATGAGGTCACGGATATGGCCGTAGGAGAGGCCTCGCATGACCGGGCCGTTCATGCTGGCCTGCTCGCTGTAGTATTTAAAGATGTGCTGCATTCTCAGGGTCTCTTCTTTTGTATGCTCTGCTTCATTGCCGAATTGGCCGAGGAGTATAGCGTTGCAGCGGGAGAGTAGTCCGGCATTGGTGAGGTGTGAGAGCATTCGGTCAATCCGGTATGCCGGTTCGTTGATATCTTCCAGAAAAAGCAGTGTATCGTCGAAAGGTGGAAGATAGGGGGTGCCAATCATCGAGGAGAGTACCGAGAGGTTTCCGCCGATGAGTTGACCCTCTGCTACCCCTTCCCTGATACAGGTGACGGGATGAGACTGATGGTTTAGCAGTGAAAGGGCATAGTTTGCGGATGTGAGCATGCCCCAGAAGTGCTCTTCGGTATAGGGTGTTGGTGCATAGAGTTCTGTGGCAAGCATGGGACCGGAAAAAC
>SZXY01000153.1 GCA_005843805.1 Chlorobium sp. | reverse complement strand
AAGCATTTTTATGTTCTGGATCGGCAAGGGCGTTAAAATTTTTCGTGTTGACAACCCTCATACCAAGGCATTTCCTTTCTGGGAGTGGGCTATTGCCTCAATCAGGGAGGAGTACCCCGAAACGGTGTTTCTTGCCGAGGCTTTTACTCGCCCGAAACTTATGGCCCGGCTTGCCAAGGCAGGATACAGCCAGTCATACAGCTACTTTACCTGGCGCAATACAAAGCGCGATCTGCAGGAGTACCTGACCGAGTTGACCTCGTCACCCCTGAAACATATCATGCGTGCTAATTTTTGGCCGAATACTCCCGATATATTGCATGAAGAGTTGCAGACCGGCGGACGGGAGAAGTTCATTATTCGCCTGGTGCTGGCCTCAACGCTCTCGTCGAACTACGGCATGTACGGGCCTGCTTATGAGCTTTGCGAACACCTGCCGGTTGCTGAAGGCAAGGAAGACTACCTCGATTCCGAAAAATATGAGATCAGGCAGTGGGATCTTGATCGGCCAGGCAATATCCGTGCGGAAATTACCCGCATCAATCGGATCAGAAAGGAAAATCCTGCACTGCAGCAGACCTCAGATATCACCTTTGTACGCATCGATGCTGCGTCGAGCAGGGAGCATGAGCAGCTTATGGGCTATGTCAAACGCTCGGCAGACGGCAAAAATATTATTCTTACGGTGGTCAACCTTGACCAGACCGCCACGCAGGGTGGATGGCTCCGTTTTCCGCTTGAAATGTTTGGTCTGTCGCACCAGCACCCGTTTTCTGTTGAGGATTTGCTTACAGGCACCAGCTATGACTGGAACGGCGAATGGAACTATGTGGAGGTTAACCCCAGGAACATGCCAGCGCATATTTTCAGGGTAACATTTGCCTGAAGGGCTCAAAAATTTATTATAAAAGTATCACTTATCACTTTTTACAAAACGAACCATGTATCAACCTGAACCGCTCTGGTACAAAGACGCCATTATCTACGAGGCGCATGTCAAGACGTTCTATGACAGCAACAATGACGGTGTAGGAGATTTTCAGGGTTTGCGCCAGAAGCTCGGTTACCTGCAAAGTCTCGGTATAACTGCAATCTGGCTGCTTCCTTTTTATCCCTCCCCGTTACGCGACGATGGTTACGATATTGCCGATTACATGACCGTCAATCCCGACTACGGGACGCTTGAAGATTTCAGGGCGTTCCTTGAAGAGGCGCACAGTCTTGGTTTGAAAGTGATTACCGAGCTGGTTGTGAATCATACCTCCGACCAGCACGCATGGTTCCAGCGGGCCAGAAAATCTCCGGCAGGATCGCCAGAGAGAAATTTCTATGTATGGAGTGATGATCCGAACAAATACTCTGAAACCCGTATTATTTTCCAGGATTTTGAAGCCTCCAACTGGACATGGGATCCGGTAGCCGGGCAATATTTCTGGCACCGTTTCTACCATCACCAGCCCGACCTGAACTTTGAAAATCCCGAAGTTCACCAGGCGCTTCTTGATGTTCTCGATTTCTGGCTTGGAATGGGTGTTGACGGGCTCCGGCTCGATGCCGTTCCCTACCTTTATGAGGAAGAGGGCACCAACTGCGAAAACCTGCCCCAGACCTACGAGTACCTCAAATCGCTGCGCTCCTACGTTGACGAGCACTACCCCAACCGTATGCTGCTTGCCGAAGCCAACCAGTGGCCTGAAGATTCCGCAGCATATTTCGGCACGGGCGAGATGTGCCACATGAACTTCCATTTTCCTCTTATGCCGAGGATGTACATGGCGCTTGCCACTGAAGACCGTTTTCCCATTCTCGATATTCTCGAACAGACTCCCGAAATTCCCGAAAGCTGCCAGTGGGCATCCTTTCTGCGCAATCATGATGAACTGACCCTCGAAATGGTCACAGACGAAGAGCGTGACTACATGCGCCGGGTCTATGCCAACGATCCCAAAGCTCGTATCAACCTCGGTATCCGTCGCCGGCTTGCGCCGCTCATGACCAATGACCGCCGCAAAATTGAACTGATGAACATCATGCTGCTTTCGCTGCCCGGCACCCCTGTGCTCTACTACGGCGACGAAATCGGCATGGGTGACAACTTCTATCTTGGTGACCGTGACGGCGTGCGTACCCCCATGCAGTGGAACGCCGAACGTAACGCAGGTTTTTCGCGTGCCAATCCCCAGAAACTCCAGTTGCCGGTCATTATTGATCCGGAATACCATTACGAGGCGGTCAACGTTGAGGTTCAGGAGAGCAATGTCAACTCACTGCTATGGTGGATGCGTCATACCATCTCCACCGCTCATCGCTACAAATCGCTCAGTCGCGGTACCATCGAGTTTCTGCAGACGAGCAACCCCAAGGTGCTGATCTTTATCCGTCAGTACAAGGATGAAACCATGCTCTCTGTCATCAACCTCTCACGAAACGCCCAGGCAGTCATGATCGACCTGACACGCTTCGAAGGGTTTATACCCGAAGAGGTTTTCAGCCTGAATCGCTTCCCGAAAATCCGGAAAGTGCCTTACATGGTAGCTCTTGGCTCCTATGGTTACTTCTGGCTGAAGCTGGTCAAGGACACTGACGGTGCTGACGGACGCCCCTTTCTTGACAAGCCGTTTGCAACGCTCTCCCGTTGGCCATCTCTCTTTACCGGCAAGAGCCGCGAGCAGCTTGAGGCCGATATTTTCCCGCACTACTTCAGGGTGAGCCGCTGGTTTGGCAGCAAGGCCCGAAACATCATGCGTATATCCATTGTCGATACCATTCCTGTTGCCGGGATGCCGAAAGCGAAGCTGCTCATAACTGAAGTGCGCTACTCAAGCGGCGAAAACGATCTCTATCAACTGCCCGTCTGTTTTGCTCCGCTTGCAACGATAGACCGCTCTGATGACAACTTCTACAAACGGGTTATTGCCAGAGTAAATGTGGGAGACGATGAGGGCTATTTGTGTGACGCAACCTTCGATAACCGCTTCCTGAACCAGCTCTTCCATCTTGTTACAGGCAAGGAGGGATGGCAGGGCAAGGCTGGTCTTGTTTCCGGACAGAAATCCATGAAAATCGATGCAATCAGCGAAAAAACAGCAGGTGCCGAGCCAGAGCCATCCCTGATGGGTGTCGAGCAGACCAATACCTCGATCAGGTTCCACAACGAACTCTGCCTGAAGCTCTACCGCCGCATTGAAATCGGGGTATCACCAGAGGTTGAGATGTGCAGTGCTCTGAGCGATGGAACAGAGTTTAAAAACCTGCCACGCTATCTCGGTTCGCTCAACTACGACCAGAGCCGTACCAACCGGTTTTCTCTTGGTATTCTGCAGCGTTATGTGCAGAACGAAGGCGATGCCTGGCAGCTTTCGCTTGGCCATGTGCAGCGCTATTATGATGATGTTCTTGCAAAAGTTCGTACAGGAATTGCACTGCCTCCGCTTCCAGCCTTGAGCGGTGATCCAGTACAGATTCCCGAACTCATGCACGAGCTTTTTGGCGAAGTCTATCTTGAGATGATTGAAAAGCTGGCAGAACGAACAGCCGAAATGCATCTTTCCCTGGCCTCGCTCAAGAACGATCCTGCATTTGCTCCCGAACCCTTTACCACGCTCTACCAGCGCTCTATCTATCAGGCGATGTGCGAACAGGTCAAACGCACCATGATTCTTATCAAAGAAATCAAGGGTCGTTTGCCTGAAGAGCTGCAGGCACTTTGCGAAGTTCTGTTAGGCAAAAAGAAACAGCTTCTGCAGCAGTTCGATCCGATCAGGCTCGAAAAAATCGATACCCTGAAAATCAGGATTCACGGCGACTATCATCTCGGCCAGGTGCTCTTTACCGGCAAGGACTTTGTCATTATCGATTTCGAGGGAGAGCCCGCCCGTCCTGTTTCTGAACGCAAGATCAAGCGCTCGGTATTCCGCGATGTTTCAGGCATGCTCCGCTCGTTTGATTATGCAGCCTTCAATGTCTTGCAGCAGGGTAACTCGGTTATCCGTCCAGAAGACCGTCAGATCCTTGAGCCCTGGGCAGATCGCTGGAGCTTCTATATCGGTCAGCATTTTATCGATACCTATTTCGAAAAAACCAGAGGCAGCGACATTGTTCCCCAGGAATCAAAACAGAGAGAACATCTGATGCGTGCGTATCTGATGAACAAAGCGGTTTACGAGTTGAATTACGAACTCAACAACCGGCCCGAATGGGTGGGTATACCACTCAGAGGCATTCTGAGACTTTTGGACTTGTAAGCTGTAACTGAAAGCCTGGGTCTGTCGGGTTCAAAGGCAGACCCAGGGCATTCACAGATGCAATGGAATTATGCGAGAACATCTCATCAAGACATCAGTGAGCGGGAGATACCTTCTTCATATGCCCTCACGCTCAGGTCCGGCACCACTTCTTGTCGGATTTCACGGTTACGGTCAGACTGCCGAAGACGAGTTTGATCTGCTTTGTTCCATTCCCGGAACTGAAAACTGGCTCTGTTGCTCCATCGAAGCACTCCATCCTGTCTACACGTCGAAAGGCGATCCTGGCTCAAGCTGGATGACCAGTCGCGACCGTGAGCAGCGTATTGAAGAGAATGTTGCCTATGTCGATGCTGTTATCGAGCGTATCAGGGCGTTATATTATGTCACCGAGACGCTCTGTTTCCACGGCTTTTCACAGGGGAGCGGTATGGCCTGTCGTGCGGCCCTTCTTGGAACTTACCCGGCAAGCGGGCTCATGCTGATCGGTGGTGACATTCCCCCGGAGCTTCCGGTGAGCGCCAGCATCGGCAGGGTACATATTGCCCGAGGCAGTTCCGATCCACTCTATTTGCAGGAACAGCTCGAACAGGACTGTGCACGGCTTCAGGATGCTGCGCTTCCCTTTGTTACCTGTAATTTCACTGGCCTCCACGGGCCAAACGACGAGTACCTTCAATCGGCAGGTGAGTTTCTTGAAGAGGTGCTGCGTCACCCCTCTTTATGACCGTTCTTCTTCTGCCTCTCTATCTTCTCTACCCCGGCTTAACGACGTTGATGAGTCGCTTGTTTTTTCTTGAGCAAAAAATCACTTTAACATGTTTTCATGAATTGGTTATCGGAACTGAGCGAGATTTTGAGTATTGAGTGTTATGGCCAGAGATGACGAACTTCCCTGTTTCTGAAAAGTCAAAGGAGAGTTCATACCTGATCACCCGAATTATTTTTTTTATCTTTTATCATTCATCTGGTCGCCCATACGTTTTACTGCGAAATGACTTTTTTGACGACAAACATCATGAAACGCCATACAAAAGAGCCAATCACTCTCTTATGGTTACTGTTTCTGATGACATCTCTGCTGCTGGTTTACAATCCTGCACACTCTTCGGCGGCAACCCTCGGTGAGGAGAGTGGCGGAGGCGTCGTCTTTTATATCGATGCTTCGCGAAAGCATGGTCTTATTGCCGCCCGTTCAGATATGAAGGGTCACTCTCCAGGTTTTCCCGAAGGTTTTTTTACCTGGGAGGATGCTCAAGTGGCATGCAAAAAATTTGAAAGCTGCGATTATCGCGACTGGTTTTTGCCGAACAAAGATCAGTTGAACAAACTCTATCTCCACAGGAGCGCTCTTGAGCAGTTCCCGTTATCCTACAGCTATTACTGGAGTTCGTCCGAGGATGGCGCTGGTCACGCCTGGGTAGAGGGTTTTGGCCTTGGTTTCCAGGTTCTCAACTTCAAGACAAACAGCAATCGTGTTCGTGCTGTGCGTGCATTTTAACCCGACAACTCATTTCCGGGGCCTAACTCCCGTGTAATTGTTTAACACTCTCAGAACGGACTCTCTCTTCCTGACAGAGTCAGGAAGAGCTACATCATGCAAAATGACGCTGGTGTGCACTACCCCGATCACGTTTGGCCGGGCGGTGCAGTGTCTGGAGAAGAACTTTTTCGAGATCAGCCCTTGTCTGAACTTGCAATATTTTCATGGACAGAGGAACAAGCTCATATCTTTAACCTAAAGGAGATATGATCAATGACAGAAAAAGAAAAGGCAGTCGCCGAAAGTATAGTCATGAGTTCAAGGTTAATGCCGTTGAACTGATTGGCTGAAGTAATAAATCAGTTATAGCGAGTACCGTCAGTTTAGGAATAGGGTTGACTTGCTTTGCCATTGAAAAAAAATATTCAGTAAACAAGGCAGTACCTTTCTCCGGTACCGGGCATCTGAAAGATCCTTAAGAACGCCGCCGCAAGCTCGAACGCGAACTTCAAATAGATACTGAAGAGCGAGTCATCTTAATAAATATGAGAAGAGCCAGTTGGAATCGAAAAGAGAGCGAACCATGCAGAGAGGTCAAGCACTCAGTATTTTGGGCAGTCAATAACGGAACTTGAGCAGCGTTTCTACTTGAAAAAAGTCATTGGCAACCTGCAGCGGCGGGCTGAAGCATTGGGATTTACCTTTCAGAACACAGCTCCGACTATTTCAACATGAGTTTCCGGGGAATAGCATTGCTAAAAGAGGTGCTGCTCATGAGGGAAAGTGTTCATCAGCAATGGCACGCATTCCCGATTCATCAATTCCAGAAACCCAGGCCACTGCCCAAAGGTCATAGAAGGGATGAGGACGCCGGATGGATACAACAGCAGTAAATCCTGCTGCTTGCAGCGTTCCAATCAGCACCTTCTCCGTGAACCCGCACCGGTGAGCCATGTAGAGGTTGCCTTTTGCCATGGATGCCCGGTGGCCATAAAGGATATCGATCGGCGCAATCGGCCCTGCCGGTGAAGTATATGCAGGATCTGCAAGTTTATCTCCGGCAACCAACTCGGCAACGGACTGCAGGTCAGGACAGGTAATCACCGCAAATCCCCCTGGTTTCAGCACACGCCGGAACTCTCCAAGAGCAAGAGGAACTTCATGTGGATAGAGATGCTCAATATTGTGGCTGGAAAAGAGAGCATCCACAGAGCCTGACGCCACAGCAGTCATCTCCGTCATGGAACCGATAATGTCAGGATTGCAGGAACGGTCGATATCCAGACGCAGCTCGTTCCATTCAATGGAATTAAACCCTCGGGTTGTCCGGTCTTTGCGATTAAAGCCGCAGCCAATGTGAAGAAATGTTTTCATGAAAAGTGAGAATGCAGGCGGTTCTGATTGAGAGATGATCTTGTCTACATGCTCAAGGTAAGGCATTTCTGCGGTATAAACTACAAGTTGCCGCCTTCCTGCAGGCGGATAATAAAAATTCAGTCTGTTTTTTACCGGACACGATTTTGACCGGGCACTCCTGTTTACTTATCGCTATCAGTGTAAATCAAAAGAAATTTTTTATACTTCAGTCAGATATCAAAAATCTCGCAACCAGAAGGAAAAACGCTTGAGCTATAAGCCTGAATTCAACCCGACGGAACTCGACTTCCGGGTTGGCTCTTGGTTGTTGGTATGGTTACGTGAATGGAATGATAGTATTTCGGATGATGCTGGAGCATTGTGCTGCGTTTAATGCGCCTGATTCTAAACCAGAAAAAGATAGAGTATATGCAACGAGATCAAGCGGTCGGCATTCTGAGCAGTTATAAAACGGAGCTTGAACAGCGCTATTGCGTGAAAAAAGTTGGCATTTTCGGTTCTGTTGCGAGAAATTCTGCCAGGGATGACAGCGATATTGATATTGTTGTTGAGATGGAGCCGAATATCCTGCTCAAGGTGCAGCTCAAGGAAGAGCTGGAGCAATTGCTTGGCTGCAAGGTTGACTTGGTCAGATATTGGAAAAGAATGAACC
>SZXY01000121.1 GCA_005843805.1 Chlorobium sp. | reverse complement strand
ATGCCAAGCAGGCGCAGACAACAATGGGGGCTGAGGGTTGGAAAAAAACATTCCCGTCTTCTCCCTGGCCTACTGATATCCCGGGATTCGCTCCTCTTGCAGTCTTTGTAACCGGTCCACTTCTCAACTATGCTGACAATGTCAAGGCATCCAAAGGAGCAACTGCCGGACAGCAGACTAAGGTCGGGTTGCTGAACTGGGGAGGTCCTTTCGATGGACGTATTCTTTATGGTGGCACGATAGGTGAAAATATCGGATTTTTCGGTGCAGTTGAGTCGATCGCTACTGGTTCAACCAAATCGAACTTCCGTGCAACCTGGGCGTTTTCTCCTGGACTCAACCTTGGTGTTGGTAATGCATTCAGCTTCTGGTCAAGCGGAGAGGATGTCAGCACCTATACTGGTGTATTTCCAGGCACAACCGGAACAGGTCTTGAGTTGACCTATGCTGCCGGTCAGAAATCAGGTGGTATCAATATCTATGCTGGTGCAATGGGTAATGGAATAATTGCCACGGATCTCTCTTCAACCGCGAAACCTACTCATCTCGATGATATCAGATATCTTCGTGCAGAGTATAAAATTGGTGGTGCAGGTGTGCTGAGCGGTGCAGGCGGAACCTACGGCAACGAATATCTTGGACTCGATGACCATCTCGGTATTGGTGCGAGCATTGTCAATGCGAAGCCAGGTATTTTTACCGGTACGTTTGCTGGTGACCAGACTGTTTATGGTGTTGATGCCAATGGCAACTATGGCAACTTTACCGGCGGTGTGGCTTACAGCAAGAGCAATGACCTGAAGCTCAACAACTATGCTGTTGATGGAGGCTACTTTGTCTATCCCTGGCTGTTAGCCAAGGTTGCCTACAGAAACCTTGGTGTTGTTGGTGTTGATAGAAACAACCCGACACTTACAACCACAGTGACAGCATGGCCAAGAGCCAACGTGTCGATTGCTGCAGCATACAAGCTGTTTACCAAAAATATCGACCCTGCTGTTACCAATACAACAGGCCTGAACAATGCAAATACCTTTACATTGACGACAGCACTTGCGTTTTAATTGCTGTTGATAAAGGGGGCTCCCTGTTATTTCAAAAAGGCGTGTTCACCAGAGCACGCCTTTTTATAACACTCCTATATGTTAGTTTTTGTAAAGCTCGACATTTATTTTTGTGTGTGTGGGAGGTGTGCTTGCAAACCGGAATATTCTTCAGTAAAAATGTTTCCAGCTTTGTGAGCATGCCTTTTTTGTGACAGGACCGAAGAGTTCGGTATGACTTGAATGAGGACAGTGTGTAGTTCATAAAAGATTTTCATTGAAAGAAAAAACAATCTGCTATGCAGGATGACAGAGAGCTCCTCACAGAGCAAGAAAACATTGACCAGGGTACATCTGAAGGAGGCCAGGCAGAGTCCGGCGACCGAAGAAAATTCCTGACACGTGTTGGCTGGGGAAGCCTTGCGGGGTTCCTTGCCATAAATTCACTGGCCTTTTTAAGATTTTTTTATCCGAGGGTGCTGTTTGAAGCCCCATCACAGTTCAAGGTTGGATTTCCGGCCGATTATCCTCCAGGTGCGGTTAATTCGCAGTATCAGAGGGAGTTTGGTACCTGGATTATCCGGCTGCAGGATGGGAGTTTTTTTGCCATGGAGTCCAAATGTACCCATCTTGGCTGTACGCCGAGCTGGATGGAGTCCCAGAAAAAATTTAAATGCCCCTGTCATGGAAGCGGTTATTACATATCGGGGCTGAACTTTGAAGGGCCTGCACCGAGACCGATGGATCGCTTCAAGATAAGTATTGCCGAAGATGGTCAGTTGCTCGTGGACAAGACGATCAAGTATCCCGGTGTTCCAGGCAAGGAATCAAATGAGGTTTATCCTCAGAGTTTATTGAAAGTATGACGGGTATCCTATAATTGAAATGCTATGATATCAATGGATAACGATCAAACGCTAAAGGCGGTTCCGGAGCCATCTTCACTGAAGAGAGCTTCAGGCTCAAGCAAGAGAGCGGCGGCAAGAATTATCTCGGAGCTTTGTACCGGGTGCAGGATTTGTGTGCAGACATGTCCGATACAGTGTATTACAATTGTCGAGTCGGAGCTGAACTATAATGGTATCGCCCAGATCGATCAGCGCTGTACGGGATGCAATATCTGTGCCATTGATTGCCCGTGGGATGGCGTTGTGATGGTCAATCCGGATGGTTCTCGAAAGAGTGCGGCGGAATATGAGAGGCAGTTAAAGAGGCTGCGTGGGTACCAGTAAACTGTTTAGCAAATAAAACGTGACGTGACTATGAAAAACCTGACTGACATAACAGACAAGGTTAAGAAAAATCTGATCTGGAAATCCATATTCCGAAGGGATTACCGCAATACCGTCCGAGACAGGGCTATGGCTGTGTTCGGTAACGTTTTTCTTCACCTGCACCCTGTGCAGGTGCGTGAAAGTGCGGTAAAGCTTCGTTTTACCTGGGGAATGGGAGGTATTACTTTTTTTGCTTTTATCATTCTCGTTATTACTGGTGTGGTGCTGATGTTTTATTACCATCCATCGGTTGACCAGGCCTATACGGATATCAAGGATCTTGAGTTCCAGGTGCCCTATGGTGTTATCCTCCGCAATCTTCATCGCTGGGGAGCACACTTCATGGTTATTGTTGTGATGATTCACATGTTCCGGGTGTTCATGACAGGCTCCTATAAAGCGCCTCGTCAATTCAACTGGGGCATCGGTGTTTTTCTGCTGGTACTTACTTTTCTGTTGAGTTTTACCGGCTACCTTACACCCTGGGATCAGCTTGGGTTTTGGGCAATCACAGTAGGAACAAACATGGGTGCGGCCACTCCCTTACTCGGCTATCAGGGTCCATTCAGCGAGCTTCTTCACATAACGCCATATAACGATGTGCGTTTTGCGCTCCTTGGTGGTGCGCAGGTTGCTGGAAATGCCCTGCTAAGATCCTACATCTGGCATTGTGTCGCTATTCCGCTTGTTGCGACCATTTTGATGTTGGTTCATTTCTGGCGAGTCAGAAAAGACGGTGGAATTTCAAAACCTCAAAAATAACAGACAGGGCGTAGTTCATTATGAACCCATTTATTGAAATCATTACCCAGCCGGATAACATCGCCATCGTGATCATGATTTTCATGGTGAGCTTTTTCATGGTATGGGCTTTTCAGCAAGCCTTTCAGAATGACAGGCTCATTGCTTCAGGACTTCCTGTGGAAGGAGAAAATGACGGCTTTGTTGACACCTTTAAGCCGCTTGTGCGTATTGAGCTGATTATTGCTCTCGTTGTAATGGTAGGGCTTACCATCTGGTCGATCGCTGTCGATGCACCTCTGGAGGAGATCGCCAATCCAACGATAACGCCAAACCCGGCGAAGGCGCCTTGGTACTTTCTTGGTCTTCAGGAGTTGCTTGTCTATTTTGATCCCTGGCTTGCCGGTGTTGTGCTGCCTTCGCTGATTGTGGTAGGTCTTCTGGCAATTCCCTACATCGACATCAATCCGAAAGGGAATGGCTACTATACGTTTTCGGAGAGAAAGTATGCCATCATCATTTTCTCATTCGGCTTTTTTGTCCTGTGGTTGCTTCTCATTGTGATTGGTGTCTTTTTCCGGGGACCTGGATGGTTGTGGTACTGGCCCTGGCAGGAGTGGGATCATGCAAGGGTTGTCTATGAACCGACAAAGGATCTTACCAGCATTATCGGGATTGATTCACGTTCCATTCCGGGCATTATTATTGGCGGGATTGTCGTGCTTTCCTATCTCGTTGGCGGTATGGTTGCTCCTTATCTTTACTGGAAGAAAAACAATCCCGAATTGCTCAAGCAACTGGGTATGGTGCGTTATATCACGATCACGTTCCTGTTTGTAACCATGATGGCCATACCGATCAAGATGATTCTTCGGCTGGTTTTTCTTGTAAAGTATGTATGGATAATCCCGTGGTTTGGTGGCATCAACTTTTGATCGGTGGTCAAGGCTTGCAGGTATACGGTAACAGGTCATTCTAAAAGTCCAAAAAAATCTGTTGAAAATGGCGAATGAGAATAAAAATAATTCATCCTACAGAGTCTATCTCTTTGTGTTTTTCAGTGTATTGCTGTTAGCTCTTTCTGCATGGGTAGTTTGGGATGACGAGTTTGGCCTGAGGCCATGGAAAAAATACCAGCAGGAGTACAAGTCACTCAAGCATGACAAGCTTGAAAAGGATTACAAACGCGCTGTCGTGGAGTTTCAGAGAGCTGGAGGGCACAGAAAGCTGGCCGATCTTGAAGCAAAGCTCAAGAAAGCTGAAGATGTTTTCAACAGCAAGGAGACCCAGGAAAAGTATGCTCGTGTTAACAAGCAGTTGACCGATATTCATGAGCAGGTTGTTCAAAACCAGAAAGAGCTTCGTGATTTACGCGGTCAGTTTTTGGAATCAGAGTACTACTTCACCAAAACGCAAAAGCAGGAATACAAGGCTAAAATGGACGGCCTGCAGCGCAAGATCGATGTCAATCTCTTGCGTGGAACCGAACTGCAGAAAAAAGAGGAGCCACTCAAGCTCTCGCTCTCTGAGTTTACTTCAGCGAAAGCGGCAATACTTGCGGAGATTGAGAACATGAAAAATGGTCTCGAAGAGAAAAAGGAGCGCATTGCAAACAATGATAAAGTGCCGGTCGATATCAAGCAGATTCACATCAAGGATGTTGACAGGGCTGACCGTTGCCAATCCTGCCATATAGGAATAGATGGTAAAAGTCAGGTATCACTCAAGCAGCCGTTTACCCGCCATCCGGCAAGTTTTGTCTATCTCGATCATCATGATCCGTCAAAGTTTGGATGTACCTTCTGCCATCGTGGCCAGGGTCGTGCTACGACATCTGCCGAGAAAGCGCATGGCAAAGTCAAGCATTGGGACGAGCCGATGCTCGATGGAGATATGACCCAGACCTCCTGCCTTAACTGTCATGGTGACATCAAGGGACTTCGCGGCGCTGAGACCATCATGAAAAGCACAGAGCTCATCAAGAAGTATGGTTGTTACAGTTGCCACAAGATTCCCGGTTATGAAACCGTTGGTGATGTTGGACCGGTTCTGACAGAGGTTGGCACCAAGGTGAATTACTCATGGGCAGTGAGCTGGTTGCTCGATCCAAAGAAATACTTTTCAACGGCAAGGATGCCCAAGTTTTTCTTTACCCAGGATCAGGCTGAATCTATAGCTGACTATCTTTTCAGCATGTCGGGCACGACACGCCATGATGCTGATTATACAAAGGCTACGCCGAACGACAAGCTGGTTGAGCAGGGCAAGGCGCTCTGGGCACAGGCGCGTTGCAATCTTTGCCATACTACAGGCGGCAGGGGAGGCAATCACATCAAGGTCTATGCTCCTGATTTAAGCAAGGTTGGCAGCAAGGTAAACAAGGAGTGGATGTTCCGCTGGATCAAGAATCCGAATGCCTATTTCCCTGGAACCAAGATGCCTCGTTTCCGCTTTACCGATGAAGAGATCAGAGGGTTGGTCGAATACATCGTTAAAGAGTATCAGGATGATGAGGCCGAGATGAAATACGTTCAGCCTGTTGAAATCAAGGCAGCTTCCATTAAAAAAGGAAAAGAGCTGATACAGCAATATGGATGTTATGGCTGTCACAAGCTTCAGGGAATGGAGGAGATGGTACAGGTTGCTCCATCGTTGAAACAACAGGGTGTAACATTCCTCAGAAGTAATGAAATGCGCGAAAAGATTGGCACGGAGCTCTCTTCAATTGGTAGCAAGCCGGTCGACATGCTTGATTTCGGAAAACTGAAGAAGTCCATTCCGAATGACCGTTTGAGTTATATCAAGCAGAAGCTGAGAGACCCTCGCAGTTACAGGCTTGGACTCCGTATGCCTGATTTCCGCCTTGCTGAATCCGAGGTCAATGAATTGGCATCTGTTCTGTACGGTTTTACTGATGCGAATGTACCTACCCGTTTTCTCGTCCCTTCACGCCAGGAGTTGGACAGAATGGCAGGAGTTCCTTCCTATAAATTTACGGGTGATTTTGCCAAGGTCATTGCTGATGTGAAATGTACCAACTGTCACGCAATTCGTGGAATTGGAGCCGATTACGCACCGGATCTCTCAGTTGCGGGCAGCAAGCTGCAGGAAAGCTGGATTCGCTCATTCCTTGCAAACCCTGATGTTATTCGTCCTCTGCTCCAGCAGATGCCGAAACTCGGATTGAGTCAGGGAAAACCTGTGGCCAAGGTTACCATGCCGCGTTTCAATCTTGGAAAACAGAATGTGGAGGATACCAACCGTTCGGATGTCGATGTTGTTATAAACTTCTTCCAGCAGGAGCTTGTAACAAGCGATATTCCAAAAGAGGTGCCGAAAATCACAACGGTTGATATGACGGAGCAAATCAGCAAAGGCAAGCAGCTTTATGACGAGAAGGGCTGCAGGGCTTGTCATCAGGTAGGTATGGATGGTGGTGCTCTTGGACCCAATTTGTCGAACGTAGGCAACCGTTTGAACTCCGGCTTCATTTTCAAGCACCTTGAAAATGCCCGGAAATTCAAACCCGATATCGTTGAGCCTGACTATGGGTTCTCAGAGCGTGAAAGAATTTATTTAACCAACTTTTTGATGACACTGAAACTGACAGCAAAGTGATGCAAAAAATCATGAAAATCAGGAAGATTGCTCTCCTTTCAGCACTTTCAGTGCTTGTGATCGCCGGTTGCGGAAAGCAGCCAGCCAAATCAGGAAAAGACGACGCTAAAAAAAACACCGCCGCTGTTGACTCAGCGGCGGCGGCAAACCAGAAGCGTCCTTATGCCTTGAAGGAGGGGAAGCGACTTTTCAACCATTACTGTGCAGTTTGTCATGGAGAAACCGGTGATGGCAGCGGTCAGTATTATGGTTTGACACCGGCACCTGCCAATTTTACCGACAAGGCTTTTATGAAAACCTTGCCGGACGAAAAACTTTTTAAAGCAATAATCGAAGGTTCAGCCTCGGTGGGCAAGTCAAATATGTGTCCTCCCTGGGGAAAATCGTTTCATAGCGAGGAAATAGAGTTCATTGTTGGTTATATCACAACTCTTGCCGGGAAATGAAATTTCTTTTGAACTTGTTTTGTTGTGTATTTTTGTTGAAGAGAACAGCTTTTGTTTCCTTAAAAAATCAAAACTATGGAGTTGAACATGTTGAAATGTAAAAGCAAGCTCATGAAGAGCGCACTCTTGATGACCACCTTTGGCTTTCTCGCTTCGAATGCATATTGCGGCGGGACTGTAACCGGTTCAGTTGATGCCTCTATTGCAAAGTATAAAAAAGATGCTGTTGTTTATCTCAAGGGCGTCAAAGCTCCTGTTACTCCCCAAAAAGGTGAAGTTGACCAGAAAAATCTTGTTTTTGTGCCACATGTACTTGCAGTGCCTGTTGGTTCTTCCGTTGAGTTTTTAAACAACGACAAAGTAAATCACAATATCTTTTCGGCAGATGCCTGCAAAAAGTTCAATCTCGGAACTTACAATCCAGGCATGTCCAAATCAGTGACATTCGATAAACCCTGTGTTGTCAATTTGCTCTGCAATGTGCACTCTGAAATGTCAGGCTGGGTTGTCGTTACTGAAAATCAATTTTTCAATGTAACAGGAGCTGATGGAAAGTTCACCATCAAGAACGTTCCTGCAGGTACTTACGAAATAAGCGCATGGAGCGAAAAACTCAAGCCGCAGGGCAAAACGATGGTTACTGTTGCAGAGGGACAGACTGCCACCGTAGCTCTCAAGCTGGCTAAATAATATTCTTCTCTCTTTAGAGAAATAAACAGAAGCGAGTAATCTTTCAAAAGTCAGATTACTCGCTTCTGTTATTATATTTTTTTCTCCGGTTTCTCAAGCGGCACTTTCCGTATCTCCTGCGATATTTGCTTTTTAAGTGAATTTTAAGGGTTTATTAGTAATTTTTTAAGGCGTTATTGATTAACATAACTTATATAGAGGTGGATACTGATTTTTCAGTTCTGGTAACTTTTCGATATTAATTTTTCTCATGTGTTCTGAATTTTCGTGAACACTTTTGGATGAAGTGATAAAAATTGTTAATTTTCAACTGTTAAACAGTTATAATACTTGCAACAAGAGCAGTTTCAGGGGATCTCGATGGTTGTAGCTGCTTCTTAAAACGTTACAAGGACAGACGGCAATTTTTTTTCTGCTCTTATTGTTTCGCCCCGGCGTTGATTTCCTGACATACATTGGTGAACATAGATTTGTTGTATCTCGTAACGATTGTTGTTTCTTGTTGACTTTTTGCCATAAAGCTTTCGATAGTTATTTTTTTTAACCAGACCTTACTTCTATGGTAACTTTTCAGAGTAAAAAATTCAGGGTGATTCTCTTTGCTCTTTTCTTATCTCTTGGTTTCAGCGCCAACACATACGCGATTGATGCTGGTAGTAAAGCGCCTGATTTCGAGTTGCCAGGAGCACAGGGCATAGTAAAGCTTTCGAATACAGCCGGTTCCGTGGTTTATCTTGATTTCTGGGCATCATGGTGTGGTCCGTGCAGGCAGTCTTTTCCCTGGATGAATGCCATGCAGGAGAAATACCGCTCACAGGGGTTGCAGGTTATCGGGGTAAACCTCGATGCCAAAAATGAGGATGCCAAAAAATTTCTTTCCCAGAATCAGGCAAAGTTCACTGTCGCGTTTGATACAAAAGGCTTGACTCCAAAGAGTTACGGTGTAAAGGGTATGCCGACAAGTTATCTCGTTGGCAGGGATGGTAAAATTATTTCCCAGCATCTGGGGTTTAAAGAGGCTGATCGGGAAGATCTTGAAAAACAAATAAAGGCTGCACTGGAGGCAAAGAAATGAAAAAACATGTATTGCAAAAACCGCTTTATGCTCTTCTGTTGATGATGCTTGCCTTGTCAGGCTGTTCAATTGGCCAGGCGGTTCAGCCCTGGGAGAAAGAGACACTTGCCCGTCCTGAAATGACCTTTGAGGGTGACGCTCTTGATACCAAGTATACCGAGCATATCTACAGCAGTAAAGAGGGAGCTTCTGGCGGCGCCGGGGTCGGCGGTGGTGGATGCGGCTGCAATTAACGTAATTTTAATTTTCAGGATACTC
>SZXY01000072.1 GCA_005843805.1 Chlorobium sp. | reverse complement strand
GCCAAAAAATTTTTTTGCAGGGAGCGCCGAGCTCCAGCTCGGCAATTCGATATACGGGAACGATAAGCAACAGTTGAGGGTTGATAAGATTGTTATGTGAATTTCTTGTAAATCACTTTATATCGCATTCTCCGACTATACGCTTGAATCTCTCTCTGGATTGTTGTACCTTGGAGCGCAACATCGTTGGGTTTATAATTTTATTCCGACTTCGCTCATTTCAACCGCCACTTCAGCAACTGCAAGGGTGCTGCATGGCAATCCTGCCTCTCTCTGTCTGAACAATCCTTGCACATCGTCATAAAAGAAAAGCACAGCACCGCCAATTGCGCGGTTGAGCAGTGCATTTTGTTTTCTGCGGGGCCAAGCTGGCTCTCACAACCACTATTTTAATAAAGAGATACTGTATGCAATTCGAGTCACTGAACATCATAGAACCAATTTTAAAGTCTTTGCAGGAGGAGGGTTATACCAATCCAACTCCTATCCAGGCAGAGGCTATTCCCATTATTTTAGAGGGCACCGACCTGCTTGGTTGTGCTCAGACGGGCACAGGCAAAACGGCGGCGTTTGCCATTCCCATCCTGCAGTTGCTCTCTGAAAACAGGGTCAATGAAAAAAAGAGGAAGATAAGGAGCCTTATCGTGACGCCGACACGGGAGCTGGCCATTCAGATCGGGGAGAGTTTTAATGCTTATGGTCGTCATACCGGTCTGACCAATACGGTTGTGTTTGGCGGTGTCAATCAGAACCCGCAGGCTGCGGCATTGCTTCGTGGTGTTGATATCGTTGTTGCCACACCGGGCCGGTTGCTCGATCTCCTGAACCAGGGATTCCTGAACTTGCGTGATGTGGAGATTCTTGTGCTTGACGAGGCTGATCGTATGCTCGATATGGGCTTTATTCACGATGTGAAGAAGATTTTGGCTCTTGTTCCGAAAAAGAAGCAGTCGCTCTTTTTCTCGGCCACCATGCCTCCGGAAATTGTCAAGCTTGCCGCGACCATTCTGCATAACCCTTCAAAGGTTTCGGTGACGCCGGTATCGTCAACGGTGGATATCATCAAGCAGTATATCTACTTTGTCGATAAAGGCAACAAGAACAGTTTGCTGGTCGATATCCTCAGAGACCAGAATATAAAGACCGCGCTGGTTTTTACCCGCACCAAGCATGGGGCTGACAAGGTGGTCAAGCATCTGCAGAAGCATCATATCAGTGCTGAGGCGATTCATGGCAACAAGGCGCAGAATGCCCGTCAGCGTGCGCTGACCAATTTCAAGGCGCAGACTACACGTGTGCTGGTGGCGACCGATATTGCCGCTCGCGGGCTTGATGTGGATGACCTGGAGTATGTGATCAATTTTGAGATCTCCAATATTGCCGAAACCTATGTCCATCGTATCGGGCGGACAGGCAGGGCGGGAGCGAAGGGTACCGCTTATTCGTTTTGCGATGCGGAGGAGAAGGAGTACCTGCGTGATATCGAGAAGCTGATTGCCAAAAGTATTCCGGTGATCGACAATCATCCTTTTCCGCTGATGGATCACCATCCGGTGAAAGTGCCCCAGCAGCAGGGAAGAGGCAATTCAGGTCATCCTGGGCCAAAGCCTCCGGCAAAAAGCAAGTCGGCAAGATGGTCGGAGAGTGCGGGACGAAGGAGGTAGTCACTTCCTCATGCTATCCCGGATTCGAGTAGGTTCTGCACCGCCGTGATGAGTGATTTGAGGGAGAATGGTTTTTGGATAAAGTTGGTTCCCTCGTCCAGCTCCTCTTTGCAGATTATGATATCGGTGGAGTAACCCGACATGAAGAGGGTTTTAAGTTTTGGGTTGATCGAAAGAAGCATTTTTGCAAGCTCGCATCCGTTCATTTCCGGCAGCACTACATCGGTCAGAAGCAGTTCCACTGCGCCCTTGTGCTGTTCGGCAAGGCGGATGGCGTCATGGGGGGTTGCAGCAGCAACTACCCTGTACCCGCTTTTTTCGAGGGTCAGTTTGCAAAGGTTGAGGATATCTGGCTCGTTTTCAACGAGGAGTATTGTCTCTTTGCCTTGCTGGATTGAGGGTGTTGGTTCTTCGCTCTCCTCCTGATCGTTGTATCCGGCATTGTGTTGGGGGATGTGGATATTAAAGGTGGTTCCCTTGCCGGGCTTGCTTTTGAAGTCGATACAGCCATTGTTTTGCTTGACGATGCCATAGACTGTCGAAAGTCCCAGACCACGACCTTTTCCCTGCTTTTTGGTAGTGAAGAAGGGCTCGAAAATATGGGGAAGATGCTCTTTTTCAATACCACATCCTGTATCGCTGACAGAAAGTGTTACATACTCACCTGGCACTTTGCAAGGGCTGTGGAGTGTGTTGCTCGTTTTGTTGATGCAAAGCC
>SZXY01000064.1 GCA_005843805.1 Chlorobium sp. | reverse complement strand
ATTGGCATGTTTTGCCGCAGGTTCCTCCTCGCCCCAGGGATAAAGCTTAACCTTCAAAATCTCGCCAACTCTCTCCCGTTGCCCTCCTGCAACCCACTCCCATTCAATCTCTTCAGGCAAGCGATAGAGCAACATCTCACCTCCTGAAGCCATCCCTTCCGTCCAACCCTCCAGCATTGAGAGCCAGAGAGTGTAGGCTGTAGCATTAAACCAGTTAACACTGACAACAGGCTGATCGTCACGATTGAATTTCCTGTCATCATCTTTACCGGATCGAAAACGGTCAGCAAGATTATTTTTCCCCTTGATATAGTCAAGCAATCCGGGGACTTCTTTTTCCTTCTTTTCTGCAAGTGCATACAGTGTCTCCCGGAATGATTGAAGGGGTAACACCGCCTGGTGTTCCGGAGCTTCAGAGCGCAGATATGCAATAAAGGTGCGATACTGCCGGTTCGTCACCGGATATTTGGCAACATAGAGATCGGGCACCGAAACCTCTTCCTCCGACTGGGAGTAGATATAGCGCCCTCCGGGAATGAGGATGTATTGCGCATCGTGCTCAAAGCGGTTGCGGAAGGAGGATGGAGTTCCCAACTTCTCGCTTTCGCAAGGCAAGGTAACGCTCACTTTACCAGCTTTTTTCTCCAGATAAAGCCGGACATCATCGGCCAGAGCCGAAACATCGCGGTTCAATGCCAGCCTGTTTGTTTTGAAGGTTTGCAATGCTTCAATGGCTTTCGGCAACCCGACAGCTTTCAGGCAGTCGAGAATGGAGCGCTGGCGAAAATGAGTAGTCTCGCCACTCCGGCAAAGCGCTTCGCACAAGGCTTCAACCTTTTTTTCCGGCGCCTCTTCAACGAGTGCGAGCAATAATCTCTTTTGTTTTGGTGAAAACTCGCTGCTGACCGGCGAAGAGAAAAGCTCTTTCATGAAGAGATCGAAAATCTTCTCACTCGACTGGGCAATAAAAAATCGTATCACCTCATCCCACCAGCCGGACTCCTCGCCAAAATGGCGAACAAGTGTTTTAATGCGCCCCTCTTCATGCCACTCCTTTTCCAACTGAACAGCGGCCAGATATTCACGGAAGGTTTTGTGACGGAAGATATAGTCATGTTTACCCTGCTCCACCAGTACCCCGGCCCGATAGACCATGTTCCGGCAAAACTCCTCCGCTGCTGGGGAGTTGGTGATTGCGTCAAGCTTTTGCTGCATCTGGAGCTGCATCTCACTCCGACTGGCCTCATCCCTCTCAAGCTTCTCCTGCATCCAGAGCGCTGCTGGAGCAAGCACTCGCCGTGCATCTTCTGCACAAAGCAGCGGCTTAAGATTGCGAGCCGTGTCGCGATAATCGAGCAGGTAGTCGAGAGCTGCGGTGTAGAGTTCCTGCCTTCTGCCCGGAAGAAATTTCCGCTCTTTCCAGAGAATGGCCATGATCTGCAAAAGCATCGGAACAGCAGCAAGCTCACGAATGCCCTTGTTTTCCGGCTTCTTCAGATAGTCCACCATTGCATCGGCAAGCCTTTTGGCTTTCTCCAACTGCTCTGTTTTCCACAGCTCTTCCGGACACTCTTCAGGGCGAATATCATGCAGAAATGCCGCCTTGTACCAATTATCGAGAAAGTGTTGCTGCTGGGGAAAAGAGAAGTCCATGACATCCACCCTCTGGTGCTCAAAATCAAGCGTAATGCCTTCATCCTGCCGGTACCCTGTCTTTCTGGATGTGACGACAAAACGGGCATTGGCGAAAAGAGCGCTCATGCTTTTGATCCAGGCACAGATCTCCTTTCTTCTTGATGGATCACTCACCTCATCAAGACCATCGAGAAGAACAAGTGATGGATGGTTATCCAGCCACTCCTGAAACAGTGGCGTGCCAAGAGTGAGATAATTGTGCCTTGACCATGCAGCCAAATTCGACGGAAGGGATTTGTAACCCTGTTTTCCGTGTTCAAGCTCTCGCAAAGGAAGATAAAAGAGCTTTACAGGCTCCTGAAAACCAAGCTTTTCCGGCGGGTTCTGCTCAAGAGCGGTGAGACCATAATATTTCATGAGCGTTGTTTTCCCGGAACCGGGATCGCCAATAACAAGAAGAGTGCTGCACTTCCTGAAAGCCTCTTTCATCACATGATCGGGTAAATGAGCGGCCTCTTCATCTCCCCTCTTTCCCTCCACTGAATGCTCCAGCTCCCCTTTGCCCGGCATGGCATCATACATCCGAAGCGGTACAAAAAGATCGCTCAATTTCAGGTGAAAAGGCTGAATGACGCCCGAACCAAGCAAAGAGATGATGCTCAGCTCCTGGTGAAGTTTGTCGCGATAACGTTTCTCATCGCGGAGGTTTTTCTGCAGACGCCTTGTTTCTTCACTCTCGACTGCAGTGCGAGAGAGCGATCCCGAGAGTCGGGAAATCAGCAAATCCAGGTGCTGGCGTAACTCTTTCTCAAAATCGGCAAGAGTTGTATAGAAGCAACAAAGCCCTGTTTTATCCCGTTCGGACCTGAACGCTCTCAATTGTTTGAGTTGGTCAAGATCAACATCAGTTGGCAATTCAGCTCTGGAAAAGTAAAGCATGGCATGCTTGCCAAAAGCTTCAAGGCGTTCGATCTCCTCAACGGCTCCCCCACGCGCTACTGGAGTGGGAGTGCCAATGCGCGACCAGAAAATACCGACGGCACAATCGCACTGATCGACAATCTGCTGGTTGAGAATCTTTTGTGGATTACCGCCGCCTTGAGGGGTGGCATGTGACTCCCACAAGACCGCTTCAAACACCGCACCGGCGGGATGGCTTGCATTCCACAGTCTGATAACCTCAACAGCGCGCTTCCGCTCTTCCTTCACGTCAGAAGGAGATGCAATGAGGATCTTGATTTTGGGGGAATTATCCGGCATTGTCATTCAATTAATTTATGGGACGGGCCTCATAACGTTCAGTAGATGGGGAGACACAGGGGCCTGCCCCTACGGTAATGCGCCATGCAATGCTATTTTCTCTGCCCAATCGATCAATGATTTTTCCGGCAATTTTTCCCAGGGCTCGACAACACCCTGCAGAGCCTGCCGAATGAAGGCTTGCTCAACGACCTTTTTGTCTGCAGAGAAGGTGTACTCTTCGAGAGCGGCATCGTCGTGTGGCTGAAATGCCCAATATTCTATATCAGGCTGGCCACCGTTGAAGAGAAAGAGTTTTTCGTCTGGATCGAGGTCTTTGTTTTCGGAGAGCGTTTCACACTCTTTGGCTATCTCGGCGATCTCCTGGTATTGTTCCAGAGAAAACTCTATGGGGCCAAGCAGAGGATCGTAGACACGGCAATCGACAGTGTAGAGTCCAGCCTCTGATGCAATGAAAAACCAGTGGCCATGTTTCCAGTAACCGCCATCGACAAGAATGGGTTCGGAAATTGATTTCAGGAAATGAAGCGGTGATGTGTTGTCCATCTCTTGATCTCCAACAGGTTATAAATGGTAAAAATGCACTGAAAAGAGCGGTGCATGGTAATTTACAGCAAGAACTGCATTTCCCCATCTGCATTTTCTCAGAACGCAGATTAGTGCAGACAACGACCCTCACACACTGAAAATCCTCTGGTGTCAGTTTTGGCCGTTATGGTTCTGGATGCTATGTTTAAGAATGGAAACTCCTCTCTTGGAAAACAGGGTTTTTTCTAAAACCGATTTTCGCCAAACCGCCTTGCCTAAAGGCGATTATGAAGAGTGCAGCTTCATGAACTGCAATTTCAACACTTCCGATCTTTCCGGTATAACCTTCAGGAAGTGCAGGTTTGATGGCTGCGATTTCAGCCTTGCCAAACTCAGAAACACCAGCCTGCAGGATGTCAACTTCGTGAACTGTAAATTGCTTGGCGTGCAGTTCAGCGAGTGCAGGAAGTTCCTGATGCAGCTTGATTTTGAAAACTGTATGCTGAAACTGGCTCTCTTTGCCAGACTGAACCTCAAAAACACAAGGTTTAAAAAGTGCTCCCTGCAGGAAGCCGATTTTACTGACGCAGAGCTTACCGGGGCGGACTTTGAGCAGTGTGACCTGCTTCAGGCCACCTTCATGCACACCAACCTTGAAAAAGCGGATTTCCGTTCGGCCTTTAACTATTCCATCAACCCCGAAACCAACCGTCTCAAAAAAGCCCTCTTTTCGCTGCCGGGAGTGACAGGGTTACTTGACCGATATGATATTGAGATAGAGTGACGAAAATGAGGGCTTAACCGTGATATTGAATCTTTAGAAATACCAGAAATACAAAAACCCCGCTGCTGCGGGGTTTTTGATGCGGAGAGGGAGGGATTCGAACCCTCGATAGCCCTTGACAGACTATGACGGTTTAGCAAACCGTTGCCTTCAGCCGCTCGGCCACCTCTCCTGAGATCTTGCGGAGGATGAGGGACTCGAACCCCCATGGGCGTGAACCCGGCAGTTTTCAAGACTGCTGCCTTACCAATTAGGCAAATCCTCCGGCGATTGTAAAGAACAGGGTTCAAAGATAATAAATCCTTCTCAAAATACCAGAAAAAAAAGCGTTAGCGCAATTTTTTTAAAAAAGGGTTCAAAATCCCGAAAATCATAACCGTTACAGCTTCTGTATCGACTATGGAGAAAAAACAGTGTTGAAAACCTTATGCTTCAACATTTCCTGGCGGAGAGGGAGGGATTCGAACCCTCGAGGGCTTTAAGACCCTACCCGCTTTCCAGGCGAGCGCACTAGACCAACTATGCGACCTCTCCTTAATTTAAAAGGTCTCTAATTTACACTCTATTTTAGATTTTCAAAAACATTCTGCTATCAATAATCAGGCAAAAACCATTTTATCACGTTTGATTTTCGCAGCAGTAGCGTTATCAATTCGATGTTAACAGTGATTATCATTGTCATTCTTTGCCCGGTTTTCGTAAATTGGCAAAATTGATATTGCCGCAATCATTAACCCTGCTGCCCATGACGAAGATTCTTTATGAAGCACTGACGTTTGACGATGTTCTTCTTATTCCTGCATATTCAAGTGTCCTGCCCAAGGAAACAACCACTGCAAGCCGTCTTACAAAAACCATCGCCCTGAAAATTCCGCTGGTGAGCGCGGCAATGGATACAGTAACTGAGTCGGGACTGGCTATTGCTCTTGCACGTTCTGGCGGAATCGGCATTATTCACAAGAACCTTACCATTGAAGAGCAGGCACGTGAAGTTGCAAAGGTCAAGCGGTATGAAAGCGGCATCATCCGCAATCCCTTTACCCTCTTCGAGGATGCCACCATGCAGGATGCGCTCGATCTCATGCTTCGCCATTCCATTTCCGGCATTCCGGTCATCAGCCGTCCACAATCCGATGGTGACAAGGGCTTGAAGCTGAAAGGTATTGTAACCAACCGGGATCTTCGCATTAAGCCCCAGCTTGATGCGAAAATTGCCAACATCATGACCAGCAAAAACCTTATTACAGCAAGAGAGGATGTTGGTCTTGAAAAAGCGGAAGAGATTCTTATTTCCCACAAAATCGAGAAACTGCTCATTACCGACAGTGAGGGCAACCTCAAAGGGCTGATTACCTTCAAGGATATCCAGAAACGCAAGCAGTTCCCCAATGCCTGCAAGGACAGCCAGGGACATCTGAGGGTTGGTGCCGCTGTTGGAATCCGCGCCAATACGCTTGAGAGAGTCAAGGCTCTGGTCAATGCAGAAGTGGATGTAGTAGCCGTCGATACCGCTCACGGTCACAGCAAGGCGGTTATAGATATGGTAAAGGCTATCAAGGCAGCCTATCCTGAGCTGCAGGTGATTGCCGGTAATGTGGCCACTCCGGAAGCGGTAAGGGACTTGATCGCAGCAGGTGCTGATTGCGTAAAGGTCGGTATCGGTCCGGGAAGTATCTGCACCACCCGTATAGTTGCCGGTGTCGGCATGCCGCAATTGACAGCCATCATGAACTGTGCGGAAGAGGCGACCAAAACCAATACACCGATCATTGCCGACGGCGGCGTCAAGTACAGTGGTGATATTGCCAAAGCACTCGCTGCGGGCGCAGATTCCGTCATGATAGGAAGCATTTTCGCCGGAACCGATGAAAGCCCGGGCGAAACCATTCTTTATGAAGGCAGAAAGTTCAAGGCTTATCGCGGCATGGGTTCTCTTGGAGCGATGTCCGAACCGGAAGGAAGCAGCGACCGTTATTTCCAGGACGCATCGAACGAGTCGAAAAAATATGTGCCGGAAGGTATCGAAGGACGTATCCCCGCCAAGGGAAAGCTTGATGAAGTGGTCTACCAGTTGATCGGAGGACTTAAATCTGCCATGGGCTACTGCGGCGTCACCTGCATCGAAGAGCTGAAAACCAACACCCGGTTTGTACGCATCACCTCGGCAGGACTGAGAGAGAGCCACCCGCACGATGTCAAGATCACCAAAGAGGCGCCGAATTATTCGACGACAATGTAATTTGTATTGTAATGGGCGGGATGACCCCGCCCTTTTTTTGTCCGTCGGGACACACCGTTTTTTTACCAAGAGGGGGGGATGACCCCGCCCCTACGATACAAAATTGTTAATTTGTTATCGACGTTTTTGGAAAAAATCGGATATGTTCCATATTCAGTTTTACACAACACCAATCACGGCACATAAATCATAACCACAAGCATACATAGGGTATGCAGTTGGACGCCGTGCAACAAAGAAAGGAGAGAAAACCATGTCCACGAACAACTGGGAATTTCACTTTCGGAACATGAACAGCGATCACAGCAACAAAGTGGAATTCAGAGTCAACCACGCAGGATGCGCAGGGGTTCCCTGGGATGACGGGAGACCACGCTGCTGGTCAAAAAACATCGAGTACAATCCGGACGGTGGTCATGATTCAGTCTATTGTCCCTCGGATTGGGTCGTAAAAATTGACGATTGGCTGGGTCTTATCAAAGACGGGCTCACACTCGTCAAAGATCTGGCTATTTTCGCCGTCAGCGAAGGTACCGACGAAGAGGCACTGATCAACGCGCTTGGCGACATATTCGCCATTACGAAGGATTCAGTCCAGGCGGCACTCGACAAATCAGATGTGGATATTAACACACTAATGAAGAATGCCCAGGCCGGGTTTGAGAACACCTGCAAAAACGCCGGTGTCTCGCCCGACAAGATCCGCAGTCTGGCAAGCCACATTTCCAGCACCAACTGGGCCTTCATCGCAGGCCAGACTTACCACGACTATATCAAAGAGTCGAGTGAGATTACCGGAAAACATGGATGGAGTGTCTTCTCCAAAGACCACGACAAGACACATGCCGCAAACCACGCATTTGTCTACAACGGCCACCTCTACTACATTTTCGAAGATGAAACGCTCAGCAAGTTGTGGAAATGATCCTCGATTCGAGTGATATCCATGACCCTCATTGAGACATGAATAACCGAAGATTACCGTCGCTCCCGCCCCGAGGAGCGACGGCAATTTTTATTGTTACGGAAACTTTATATACCTTTACTTTATATCCCCTTCAAACTCATCAACCACTCTGTCAGCAACAAAACCTGCCGACACAGATAACCGGCAATAAATACCGGAGAATACCCGTGAAAACCGTGACACTGAGAATTGATGACAGCGTTAACGAAAAATTCAACTGGTTACTTGAGCACTTTTCGACGAACGAGATAAAAATACTCGAACAATCCGAGTATGTCAGTGACGACAAATATCTCAAAAGCATTAACGGCATGGTTCAAAGCATTCATGATGCTCAGCAGGAACCTCAAGAAGGTGGAGTGACACTTGATAAACTGGAGTGGTGATGTACACCATTCTCTTCATGACCCAGAATCAAAAGGATGCAAAAAAGCTTGGCGCAAGTGGCTTGAAGGAAAAGGCTCTTCAATTAATAAAAATCATTCAGGAAGATCCCTACAAATACCCACCTGAGTTTGAGTATTTAAAGTGCGATATGAAGGGACTTATCAGTAATTAACAAACAACATCGCCTTGTGTACGAAGTTATTGAAGATGCCAGGATCATTAAGGTGTATCGCATGTGGATGTGATCAAACGTAGGGGCGGGATGACCCCGCCCCTACAATACGATGTGTTATTTGTCGTCGTCAACCAATCCTTCGAGGCGATCTTCAAGGTCTGCGTAGATCTCCTGCAACTCATCG
>SZXY01000195.1 GCA_005843805.1 Chlorobium sp. | reverse complement strand
CCGGCGGTGCCCGAGCCTGATGTTGCCTACCCGGTGTGACAAGTCACCAGACGCTTCTTGGCTTGGCGTTAAAGGTCAAACTTTTTTTCAATGATGTTTTAACGTTGTCAGGCATTTGACCAGATATCCCGCATTGGTAAAAGGGTTTTCGGTGTTCTTTGAGGTCAGGGGGGCGTTAACTTTTAACCGATCCGCATTGCTGTAAGCACTCTCAAGCTTCCCTTTCGACAACTCAAAACACCCTGTTGCTCCTTTCTCATATCCGGGAATTCTCCCTTTGGCTTTTAATTTTCTTGCAACATCATCCCGGTGAATGTAACTGGTAACAGGCATGAAATGCAGCAGAAACCACAACTCAAAACAAGGAATTGACGTGATTGCAATAAATCTTATCGCTTCATTATTGTCGTTCCTGAGTTTTTTATCTTTTGATATGGCGCTATGGATGGCATTGAGATAATTCGGATGATCGTCTCTGTCAAAAACACAAAACACCTGCTCCCACTCTTTTGTTTCCTTGCAGTAATTGTAGGCAAAATCGACAACCTGTTGAGGCGTAGTCCCATAGCCACTCTGCATGATCTGAACATTCGCAGTATGTAGTTTATAGGTGTGCTTTATTTCCTGAAAATATAGCGGCCCTGTTTTTTCCCCTTCAGTAACGATAAGGATACGATCATAACTTCCAGTAAGGGCTTTTTTTCGTTGCAGATCTCTTTTAAACTGCCGGGCCCTTGGATGATTATCCCGGCCCATGCTATTGCGGAATCTTGAAGTCGTTGAGGAAGGGGATTGCGCCGTATCGCCCGATAAGATAACCTCGTTCGAGCGCCTCTTTTTTTCGGGGACTGAAATCAGTCAGCGGATAAAGTTGCGTGGCCTGTGCCTGGTTTTTTTCAACAAACCAGAACTGGTCCCTGCGCAGGATATCAGTATCCATTATTGAGGTATCATGTGTTGTAAAAATGAGTTGTGCACCTTTCGCATTGTGTTTTGAAGAATTGATAATGCTCAAAAGAAAGCGCACAATCATGGTATGTAAACTGCCATCCAGTTCATCGACCACTAACACACTGCCCTTGTCAAGGATATCGAGGATTGGGCCTGCAAAAGCAAAAAGGCGCTGTGTGCCTGCTGATTCTTCCTGGATTTCAAATTTGGCTGAACCATCGCTTGCTTTATGGAGAAAAACGGGAATAAGCGCGTCTGTTTCGCTATCCTTTTTTTTGCCTCTTTCAAGCGAAACATCTGCAATACTTAAATCAGCCGCATTCAGGAAACAAAGCAGTTGATCCTGGCCTTCCGGAGATTTTGCAAGCTTTGTTGAATAGTCGAGTAACGGTTGATGTCCGGCTCCGATAATATAAAGATGCTGTACAATCCAGAGAAATACCGGACGCAAGGCGTTGCTGTTGAGATCAACGGCTTTGGAGAGGAACAGGGCGTTTGATCGGGTAGATTTCTGCCAGAGTTTTTTTTCCCCACTCAAATGAGAACTGAACTTGTAGTCATCTTCATTGGTCTCTGGATTGTATTGACGATTAAACCAGATTTGCGGCTTGGAAGTGCTGTAAACGAGAAGCCATTCCTCCACTATCCGCTCTGGAAGCAGTGCAAATCCATACTGATACCGAACACCCGACAGAACAAAAGTGATTTCAAATTCAGTAGGCTTTTGAGGTGACTCATTATCAAGTCTGAATGGCTGCAAAAAAAACTTTTCCCCTTCCTTGACAAGAGTTGCAGATTCCGCTACAACTTGCTGCATAAAGAGCAAGGCAGAGACAAGGTTCGACTTGCCACTTGCATTTGCACCATAGATAACGGCAGATTTAAGGATATGCAGCCCGGTGGTTTCCCTGCCTTTTACAATGTGGGTTTCTGAGTGTTCCTTATCACTGTTTGCCACAAGGCTCAGTCGCTGTTCCTCTCTGATTGAGCGGAAATTTTTAACCCGGAATTCTATAAGCATTGTTTTAAGGGGGTTATATTTCCTTAAATATTGCACAAAATGCGCATTTATTCAAGAAATTTCTTCTTTTGGTATCAGTTTAGCAATTTGTTAAGCAGCTATCCAACTTGCTTGAAGCGGCCGTGAAGAATGTCCGAACGCTTTGTTTGGAAGCTGGCGTTATACTGTCTCCATAACTCACCCTCTTTCCCATTCCCCAAAGAATACACTATATTGCAGGCACATCGTGACTCATTCCTGTAATCCACACCATCCTTTGACAATGGCTGTTACCTGGTTGCATGTTTCCGACTTTCACCTGAGTGACGGGGCTCCTTATGATCAGGTGGTTATTCTTCGTG
Organism: Chlorobium sp.; assembly: GCA_005843805.1. Classification (GTDB taxonomy): domain Bacteria; phylum Bacteroidota; class Chlorobiia; order Chlorobiales; family Chlorobiaceae; genus Chlorobium. Next base: position 2,949 of record SZXY01000195.1, on the reverse strand, counting down.
CTCTTGTCTCTTCAGTCAGGAGGTTTCGGGAAGAGGGTCATGTTCCTGACCTTATCTTTGCAACCGGTGATATTGCTCAACAAGGCAAAGCCAAAGAGTATGAGTCAGCTACTAACTTTTTTGATGATCTGCTCGAAGCTGCGGGGCTGAACCGTGATCGGTTGTTCATTGTTCCGGGCAATCATGATGTAGACCGCAAGGCAGGTAAATTTCTTCTTCGAACACTCGATACCAATGAAGATGCTTATGAGTACTTTGACCATGAAACGCCAACTCCCCATCTTACCCAGAAATTTCAGGCTTTCTCGGAATGGTACAATGACTATTTCAAAACCATCCGGGTATTTCCGGCCAATACAACATGTAGTCCTGTAGAGATTGTCACGATCAGGGATAGCCGTATTACTGTTTTGCCACTGAACAGTGCGCTTTTCTGCATTGGCGATGATGACCATGAAAAACTCTTCGTAGGCCGTCGTTGTCTCGATGCGGCAAAAAAGCAGCTTGCAGCCTCCGACCTCACGGTTGCCTTGATTCACCACCCACTCGACTGGTTAAGCCCTTTTGAGCAATCAAACATCGAGAGTGACCTTGAAGAGTCGGTTGATCTCCTGCTTCAGGGTCATTTCCACCAAACTTCGGCGAAAGGTCTTGTTTCCGCCAATGGAGGATACCTGAAACTTGCTGCCGGAGCTTCATATCAGACAAGGAATTGGCCAAACAGCGCCATGTATGGCACCTTCGAAAGCAATCAGGTAACCATCTTTCCTGTTCGATACGAGGACAAGCCTCGGGAACGCTGGACGCTCGATACCAGCCTTTTTCCTTCACCGTCATATACAGGAAGACTGACTATTCCTGGGCTTACAACTTCATGCAATACCAACGCTTCACGCAGCGTGCCGTCGCAATCCGACAAGCAGCATACAATCTGTCATGAGCGCTATCAGGCATCGCTCAAAAAGGAGCTTGGTTATATCAAGATGCTTGGAATGCCGGGAGTCGAAAGCATCAAGGTCAACCTCAACAACGACACTTTTGTGCCACTGCGTCTTTCCGACAGACACGACACCGCCAGACCATCTTCTGCTGAAAATATGCCGCAAGAAAATGAGCATATTCTTTACCCCGACGAGATCATGAAGCGAGCTTTCCATGACCGGAGAGGCCGACGGATGCTGCTCATTATCGGTGACCCCGGTGCGGGAAAAACAACACTTCTGAAATATTATGCACTGTGTGCCTTTCAAGAGTTCACGAGGCTGGGATTTACCGATCCGCTCAACGTTTTCTATTTGCCACTTCGAGACCTTCTCCATACCAAAGATGGTCATTACACCGATTCACTTCCAGCAAACCTTGCAAACTGGTCAGGAAAGCACCACCTCACCATTAAGGCAGAGATTTTCGATGATTGGCTGCACAGTGGAACCTCACTTGTTTTGCTTGACGGCCTTGATGAAATCAGCAACACTGCCGAGAGAAAAGAGGTATGCCATTGGATTGATAACGCCTGGGCGGGTTTCGGCAAAGCTTTTTTTGTGGTGACATCACGCTTGACCGGATACAACAAGGAAGAGGGTGTAGAGCTTGAATCCGACTACGAACGTGCCGATGTACAGGACTTTACCGCCGAACAGCAGGAACGTTTTTTACGGAACTGGTTCACGGCAGCATTTTTGCAAGAACCCTGTGAAAAAGGAGTTGACGAAGCTGCATGGAAGGACGAGCAAAAAGCTGACGCCGAAGAACGAACACGGGCCATCATGGCGCACCTCAAAATTGAAAAGAACAAAGGGTTGCGTCAACTGGCCGCCATACCGATGATTCTGCAGATCATGGCCATTCTCTGGAAAGATCGGGACTACATGCCGGAAAACCGTGTGGAACTCTATGATGCAGCGCTCAATTATCTGCTTGAATTCCGCGACAAACGCCGGGGCATCAAGCCGCTGCTCTCAGCCATCGATGCCCGGCAGGTGCTTGCTCCGGTATCGCTCTGGATGCAACAGATTCTCAAAAAAGATGAAGCAGTGAAAGTTGAGATGCATACAGAGATGCAGGCATTGCTCGATACACTCAATACCTCTCCAACGGCAGAAACATTTTGCGACTATCTGGTCAAACGTGCCGGTTTGTTTGTAGAGAGTGGAGGCAAAGAGTACCTCTTCCGGCACAAATCGTTTCGTGAATATCTTGCCGGGGTTCAGCTCAAGGAAGATCGTTCGGACGATCAGCCGGGCAAGCTCGTGAGCCATTTTGGCGAAGACTGGTGGGAAGAACCACTTCGTTTTTTTATTGGTTCTGTTGATGCCAACGTGTTTGATCTCTTTATGCAAAAGCTCTTCGACTCTCCACAGAGTGAATCGTTGACGCCAAAGCAGCAGTTGCTCTTGCAGACACTCATCGAAGAAGCAAAAGGAAAAAAGGTTGATGCCCTCTGCAAAAAGCTTCTTGACTCCGCAACTACAGCAAGTCGTCAACGGGTGATTCTCGACTGCCTCAAAGCCATTGGAAAACCGGCAGCTCTCAAGGATCTTGAGCAGTTCAAAACCGAAACTCATGCAAAAAACAAGGACGTTGCCGATCGTGCTGATGAAGTAATCTATGCTCTCCAAGAGCGGAAAGATAAAACAGAACTATCTGGCAAGGCGGAAAAAGTCGCAACTGCAAAGCAGACTCCACAGATCATCACTCTGGAAGATCGTCCGCCATCCTTCCGCAACCCTCATGAACACAATGCAGAGTATATACTGATACCGGGCGGTAGCTATATCTACTCGGTAACGAAAAAAGAGGTGCGCGTTAATGATCTTTACGTTGCCAAATACCCGGTAACCAACAAACTCTACCGATCATTCATTGCTTTTTTGCAGGCAAAAGATTCAAAACAAGACACTTTCAGGGCTGAACTGGAAGCCATTGCAGAGAGCAACAGATGGGACGATG
>SZXY01000122.1 GCA_005843805.1 Chlorobium sp. | reverse complement strand
TGGACACTGTTCTGCGCCGAAGGGAGGTAGTTGACTCCGAACCAGCAGACCAGAAGCACCACAAAAGAAAGAGCGAGATACCATTGCAGCTTGCTGCGGTCGATCTTGTAGCGGAAAGCGTGGAGGTAGCCGAGGTAAGCCAGCCAGGAAAGGAAGGCCCAGGTCTCCTTTGGATCCCATGTCCAGTAGTGTCCCCATGCCTCTTTGGCCCAGAGTGCCCCGAAGATCAGGCCGAAGGTCAGAAAGACAAAACCAAGCAGCGCAAGATAGTGTGATACCGATTCTCCGGTATCATTCTTTTTGGCTCGAACCTGGAGGTAGACGTTGTGCAACGCTGTCACGGAAGATGCTGCAAGCAGGACATAGCCAACCAGATAGACGACCACATGGGGAATGAACCATGGACTCTGCAGGGCAGGCATGAGAGTTTTGTCGAAAACTTCAGGATGCAGCATGTTGATACCGAGAAAAAAGCTGGCCAGCACCATGCAATAGTATTTCAGCCATCCGATTTTCCAGCGATACTCAACAAGAAAGCCTACAAGCGGAATGAGGGCCGCATACCAGAGCCGTGTTTCGCCCAGTGTTCTGAGAGGTGGACGGTCGAGAATCGACCAGTATAAGGCAATAAAGCCGATCATGACGACTGAACCTGCAGAGGATAGTGCCAGTGAAGGGAATTTCAGGGCAGGAGTTTTGCGTGAGAGAATATCGAGCAACAAACCGATAGCCCAGCAGGCAATGGCCACAATGGCCGCAGTGTTAAAGTTAAATACCATTATGCTACCTCTGATCGTTTAATACCATTCCAGAAAAACAGAATGTTCCCTGCCATAATCATGAAAAAGCCAAGATAAACCGCCGGAAGCCAGGGATCGTGGATGACTTCGATAAGACTGAGCTTCGACCAGCGCCCTGCCTTTTCGTCGTATCCCATCTGGTAAAGCTTCCAGCCCATGAAATTCACCGGGTGGTTTACCTCAAGGTTGGCCATTGTTTCCTGGCCTTTCTCATTCTGAACCGTTACTGCTGAGCGAAATGATTTCGGTGTTCCAGGCACCATTATAAGATAAAGACCGTTCAGATCAGCCGCATCGGGTTTCATGAGGGGACTGCCGGTGCTTATCCACTCCTCACGAACTGACGAACCGCTATTGATTCTGATTTTGGCAAAGGCAACGCCAGCAGAACGTTCCACTGGAAGAGGAATACCCTCTTTTCCGATAGCGGCATAGGGTATATAATCAACGACCACCACCTCGATTCCCTTCCATGATGCCGTTACTCCTTTGCGCACCTCAATAATGGCCTGTGACTTGTCCATCAGGAGCTTGTCGTTGTGCGGATCGTAAAGGAGCAGTTGAGGCGGGTACTCTTCAAGGGAAAAGTCATGCAGAAAGACAGAAAATGGCAATTGTTGAGGAGTGTCGCTATCCATTGTATAGCCAAGGTTGTTCGCCTTTCCTTCCTCAATGGGCACAACAAGCCTCTGGAGGTCGGAACTGCCGAAAATTGCGCATGAGAGCGCAATCCAGAATCCGGCATGAAAAAGGATAAACTGGAGATTCTGCAGCTTGAAGGGAACGAGCTTCCAGGAAAGTCCAATACCGAGATTGGCGAGGAAAAGCAGGACAGTGAGCGCAAAAGGCCAACTGGAAAAGATCTGGTTGAGTCCCAGACGGGTAGAAAGTGAGCCCGTCGGAATAGCCTCCTGCGGGACAATACCTCCTATGAGCGACAGAATTGCAATGGCAACGATAAGACTGAGGCCGAGGGGAATGCCGCCAAACCATTTGACCGTTGTATTGTTCCTGAGTGACACTCCTGTGGCCAATACTGCGACAGCAAACAGAGCAAGTGCTATCGCGTTGAGTGGCAAACGGGGCAGAGCAATACCGCTGCCTGAAGCAGCAAGCTGAATGAGAAAACCTGCTATGACTGCAACTGTCGAAAACAGGAAGGATTCCCTGAACTCCCAGGGAGTCTGAAACCAGCGACGCCGGACAACCACCATAATGATTAGCTGAACCTTATAATTATTGTTTTCCCCGAAACAGGGGCTTTCATCTGTTTTTCTTTCAATAGAACCTGACGGAACGACATCCAGACTATGGGGATGCTTTTTTTTCAACAAAAAGGCAAAAAAGAGCAAAGCGAGCTTTGAAGCATCTTGCTATCACTATACCGCAACTATAGGCTATTCGTTGATGCTTCGCGCAACTTTTTTGATACACTGCAAAAAAAAGTATCAATAATTGTCGAGAAAACTTATAACTCTTTTTATTTTGGGGAGATAGCAATAGTTTATCTCTTGTGGAGCAAACTCGAAGCCTGTCAATATAACAGAGCCTGTATAGTTTAGCAAATAACAATCGTTAGCATTTTTATTGACACCGGATTCATTTTTTTTACAAATTCTTAAGACCATGAATGGTTAATTCGGTATAATCGACTGTGTTCGCAATGTTTTTTTTATGCAGGAAATTTTTTTATTGTTTTTTTTAAAGGATTTTTTAACTTTAGCTTAAGAAAGAACGCGCTGAATAGAATGGTTGTCCCTTAAAGCTTCTTTTGTTAATTCAGGTTGTTGATGTTTTTGCTCTAAATGGCAGGAAAAAGTTTTTGCTTTTTTTTGTTTGCCTGAATTATTAACAATTGTTATAATAATAAGACATTACAGGTTTTGTGTCTGGTTGGATATTCCGGGCAAGGAATTTTTTGCGTTGTTTTTTTATTAAGGCAAGGGTGTTGTTTTTGTTGATAATATTTTATACCATATTTAAGGTATGAAATAATCGAACGTATACTGATTTCTTGTCAAGGGCTGATTTGGTTGGCTTGAATAATTTGAACGATATATCTACACGTAGCAGTTTCGATTTTTTTTGGGGAGAATATTCGCGGTTGTAAACGCTTTTGTCGTCTTTCATCCCGCCTTCTCTCATAGATTTAAGATTTGATCTCACATATAATGCCAGTCCATTTACAAAATGCTGGCCGTTGCTCATTCAAAGATTTGATGCACTTGCTGAAAGTGTATTACAGCTATTTGTTATGATGCATCGCATGCAAATTTTGTGTCTCGTGTAGTATTAATCAGTCATAATTAACTTTAA
>SZXY01000129.1 GCA_005843805.1 Chlorobium sp. | reverse complement strand
AAGTTGTCGAGCACTGAGTTGGCGAGCAGAATCTGGTTTTGCAGCTTCTCCCGACCAGCCCTTTGCAGAAGGAGTGTTTCTTTTTTTTCTTCGATCTGACGGGACAATCTTTCCTGTTGTTCGCCTATCACTATCTCGCGGTTTTTTGCTTCGGAGAGGTGCGTTGTTTTTGCGGCTATCTCTTTCGAGAGTTGCTCTTCATCTGCCAGTGAGTTTTCCAGCTTTTTCTGGATCACCTCTTTTTTGGTTTCAAGACGTTCAGCCGTTGTCCGCAGATGCTCTTTCCTTGCTTCGAGGCTGCGTATTGTGAGGGCGAGCTGGTTGGCGGCATTCTGTTGTTCAGAGCTGAGGCGGCGTTCATGGGCAAGTTTTTCCCGATGCTCTTTCAGTGTGGTGTTGAGCTGGTCATGTTCTGTAACAAGGATTTGAAATGCTTCATGCAGTTCAGTGCAGGCCGCTTCACAGGGGGTTTTGCGCGTGAGCAATTCGCTTTCGAGCCTCTCCTGTTCGTGGATTTTCTCCTGTTTTTCGCTGATCAGCGTGTTGACGCGTGTAATGCTGAGAGCAAGATTTTTTTGATGTTCTTCATGCTGCAGCAGTTGCTTTTCAAGAGCGTGAATCTCTTGATTGCTTTCGTTGAGTTTTTTCTGCATTCCGGAGAGCGTTGTCTCTTCCTCGAGCAGCAGCAGTTCGGTTTCCTGGGCGGCGCTGTCTTCTATGGCAATTTTTGCGGCACATTCATGGTTGAGAAGCTCTTCTTCCCTGATGCGGCGCTGCATCGGTTCGAGCTTTTCCCGATATTCCTCCATTGCAATCCAGGAGAGGGCAAGATCGATCTCACGGATTTCTTTTTTAAGCTCCCGGAGCTTTTCGGCTTTTCTGACCTGCAGTTTCAGGTTTTTAACCTTTTTTTCAACTTCTGCCAGGACATCGTCTACCCTTGAGAGATCACTCGAAACACTTTCAAGCAGCTTGAAGGTTTGTTTTCGCCGCTGTTTGTAGCGGCTTATCCCTGCGGCTTCCTCAAAAAGCTTCAGGCGTTCTTCGCTTTTGTTGCTGATAATCTCTTCAATCATTTTCAGCTCGATGACCGAGTAGGCATCGCTGCCCATGCCGGTATCGGTGAAGAGGTCAAGAATATCCTTGAGTCGGCAGGGTACCTGGTTTAAAAGGAACTCACTGTCGCCGCTGCGGTAGAGGCGGCGGGTGACGGTCACTTCGGTGTACTCTATCGGCAGGACATTTCTTGTGTTTTCTATCGTGATCGAAACTTCGGTAAGGCTGAGTGGCTTGAGATTTTTTGATCCGTTGAAAATGATGTTTTCCATTTTCGCTGACCGGAGCAGGGATGATTTCTGCTCGCCGAGTACCCAGCGTATCGCATCGACAACATTGGTTTTGCCGCATCCATTGGGTCCGACAATTGCCGTAAGGCCTTTGTCGAATTTTATTCTGACCTTGTGGGCAAAGCTTTTGAAGCCAAAGAGTTCAATCTTGGAAAGATACATCTGAACGGTGCGGTTTGACGGTCTCGATTCAGGCTAAGTAAAAAATGTACGAAAAAAAACATGAAACCCCGATAGAGCAGTTCCTCTCCATTTTATTATTTCAGCATTATTTTTTTCTGGCCGGGGTTCTGTCGGTAACGTTCATCTCGATCGAAGAGGGTGCAGATCAGGTTTTTGCTGCATTCATGGCGCTGACTACCAGCAGACTTTGTAGAGCAGCTTCAACATCGTGAACACGGAGAATGCTGGCTCCATGCATCAGTGCAATGGTTTGTGCCGCTATGGTGGCTGCAAGTCTTTCGGATGGTGGCGGGGTGGTGCCGCAAGCCGGGGTAATGGCATGGCCGAGAAATGATTTTCTTGACAGGCCGGCAAGGATCGGTCTCTTGAGTGCGTGCAATGAGTCGAGGCCGTCGAGTAGCCGGAAGTTTTCCTCGACGCTTTTGCCGAATCCGAAGCCGGGATCGATGATGATATCATGGATTGAGTGCTGTTCTGCCACTGCTATGGAGTTGGCGAGGTACCTGATGACCTTTGTGATGATCTCTTCCCTGCCGGAGTCGGTGCTGGTGCTCCATTGCATCGAGTGGGGTTTGAGTGGTGCGTGCATCAGAATGACAGCGGCCTGGTATTTGCTGCAGATGGCCGGGAGATTATGGTCGAAGGTGAAGCCTGAAATATCATTGACAATATTGGCGCCTGCCTGCAGTGCTTTTTCGGCCACCTCTGCCTTGTAGGTGTCTATGGAGA
>SZXY01000156.1 GCA_005843805.1 Chlorobium sp. | reverse complement strand
CGATAATCATGTCGAGAATGAGCACTTTGCCATTGGCAGGAAGGGCTTCATAGGCTTTTCTGCACATCATGGCAGTAAGCTGCTCATTTGCCGAATAGAGAATTCTGCAGAACATGACAGCATCGGCAACCGGGTAGGCCTCTTTATAGATATCGACAGCCGTACCCCTGAGGCGGTCAGTTACCCCTTTTTCTATAGCGTTTTCATTGACCAGGTCAATGGCACCGGGGAGGTTGAGGATAGTGGAATCAAGTTGAGGATACTTTTGCAGAAGGGCTGCTGAAATATCCCCGATTCCTCCACCGACATCTATAATGGTTTTGGTGTTTGCAAGATTGGCTTCTTCAAGCAGCAGCTTGATGGCAAAATGGGCATTACTGCGATGAATTTCCTCAAAATAGAGGTTGTCTTCGCGTGTAACAGGAGGGTAGGCCACTTCTGCCTTGAAATTCAAGGTGCCCTTTACGGCATCAGCCATTTTCATGTAGAAATTATCCGCCAGGTTAGCCATTGCTTTGGCTACCGGGATCATATAGAGATTCTCATTGTTTGGCAGAAACATTGCTTTGGCGAACGGGGTCAGGCTCCATTTCCCATTCTCTTCCGCAGTAATTCCCATTTGGCGAAGGGCTTCGAGCAACATCCCGAGCCTTGGCGGAACTGTACCTGTATTGGCAGCCAGTGTTCCGGTATCTTTCGCCTCATCAGAAAGCTGCGAAAAAAGATCAAGCTCAAGAGCAGCCTTGAAACAGCCGAATTCTACAAGTCCCTTGAAAACAAGTTCATTGGCCCTGTGGTTTTGTTTCAGTAACTCATTGTCATGCATGGTACAGGTGAGGCTAAAAAGTTAGTAAATAGTGTTGTATTGAAATTTTTTATGGCATGCTGTCAATATGGGTTGTCAGCATGTGATCGGTAGCGTTTCACCAGTTATAAGCCACTCTGGCAAAAGTCCATAAATCATTTTCACACCAAAATCCATTGTTAAGCAAAAAAGTCTCATGAGTCAATGACGGCTTTTTACTTTATATTATGGAGCTGTTTGAAAGTATCCAGTTGCTCTCGGAGGTTTTTTCTGAATGCCAGACTTGTGACAAGATTGAGAAATTTATAGGGATTCCGTCGTACCCTGTTGGCAATGTTTTTCCATGAGTAGACCTTGTAATAGCTGGTCATGAATTTATGCTGGAACTTTACCGGATCGTATTTCTCGGATCGGATAACCAGATTCATGGCATTATATTTCTCCCAGTCTTCGTCGGTAATCCATCCTTTGTCTTTGTATTCCCAGTACATTGTTGTGCCGGGATAAGGAGTGATAATCTGGAAAATCGGCATGAAGACATTGTTTTTGCTGACAAACCTGACAAGGTTGTCCATGTCTTCGAAAGTGTCGAGAGCTGGATTGACAAGAAAATTTCCCTGTACATTCAATCCTGCCTGGCGGCACTCTTCGATCAATCGTGCAAATTGATCTGCTGAATTGACATGACCTTTATTGTAGGCTTCAAGGGTGCTTTGATTTATGGATTCGAACCCGACAAGAACCATGATACAGCCAGCATCGACAAGCCTTTTTACAGTTTCCTTGTCTTCAAGAAAATTGATGCTGAAAAAAACGCTGAAGTTGATATTGCACTCCTTGATAAGCTCGAGTGATTCCCACAACCGTTTTTTGCTGATGCCAAGGTTTTCATCACAAAGCATAAACCAGGGCTTTGAGTTTTTCCCGTTTGCTTTGAAAAACACCGATTTGGCAGTTTCAATCTGTTTTTTCAGCTCTTCAGGTTTCTGCGTGCGATAGAGTTTTCCGGTAAAATTTGGCGTGACGCAGAATGAACACTCATAAGGACAGCCGCGTGTGACATAGATCGGGATAGATTTTGTGCCATCAACTTTTTCCCGCTTTGAGGCTTTTGCAATTCTCTCGTAATCAAGAGGGATGATTTCCTTTACCGACGGAAAGTCCTTTGAGTTGTAGTGTGGTTTCAGGCGGTTGTGGGCAACATCTTCAAGGACGGTTTCCCAGAGGTTTTCAGCTTCGCCGCAAACAATACTGTCAGCATGAATTTTGGCCTCTTCAGTATTGAACGAAACATGCAGACCGCCGAGCATGACTTTTTTGCCTTTTTGGCGGAATGCGTCGGCAATTTCATAAGCTCTCGTAGCATCTATCGTTCGCGACGTTATGCCTATCAGGTCGTAATCTCCTTCGTAATTGATGCAGTCACCGAAATGTTCATCAACAATTTCAATATGATGCTGCGGTGGAGTAAGGCTGACCAGTACTCCGATCGCCATATTAAACAATGGCTTCTGGTTTGTTTTCGAGTCTTTTTTCCCCTTTGGGGCTATGAGTAGCAGTTTGAGTGGTTTTAAGCGCAAAGATTCAGGGTTGCTCATGCTTGAGTTCTTTTTTTATCGGTTGTCATCACTAAAATCTCGCATACTGATAGATCAAATGACACACAGGTTTCAAGCTTTTCCTGAGGTGAAACTTGCGGGAGAAACCTCTCTCGCTCACCTGTAAACACAGTGTTGTTTTTCAATAACTCAGTTCAGTACCTTGTTGTTCTGTTTTTGTAACCTGCTTTGCTCGTGATTGTTAAGATCAAAAGGAATGTGAAGCCATTTGTCCTTGAATACGGCATCTCCCGGTTCGAGACCGGTCAGGCTGACCGGAAGCGTAATTATTTTACGCTGATTACCGATATGCACATAGAGCTCATCACCGGTTACCCATACGTCGATATCGACCGGGTTGGCGAACATCAGTTTCAATTGTACCTCGTAGATATCGCCGTTACGGACGAACTTGATTGGTGGCTCGTCATACATCATATCCGAA
>SZXY01000193.1 GCA_005843805.1 Chlorobium sp. | reverse complement strand
GTGCGGTGCTGACGGCTTTTATCGCAGCCGATGAAGAGAGGGCAAATTTATCCGGGTTGCTGATGGGTATGGAGCGCGGCAAGCCAAGTGGTTTCATGGTTAACGATGTTTCCCGGCCTATGAGGGCAATCATCGCCTTGTCAGCCTTGCTGCCGGTCACCTGCACACCTGTGTCGTGGCAGAGCGGGTTGTCGAGCAGTTTTCTTATGGTGAAATATTCTGTCTCCTCCCGGCTTTTAACCTGACGGAAAGCAAACTTTTCCATTCGTCCCTTTCTCGATATCGTCAGAAGCACATAGTTCTCTTCAAGCTCAAGGATCACCTGCGGCTCATCAGTCAGACTTGAGAGGTGAATCAGAGGCAATTGCGGCGTGCCCGTAAACCCCACCCGGCGATTGGCTGCAAAGTGCCCGTAGGCAGTTTTGCATGGTGTAGCGGGATAGAAGAGCAGGAGCTGTCGCTCATGCAGTCCGTTGCCGTTGCCATACCCGGTAAAGTCACACTGGTACGAATCAGGCTGACTTAAAAAATATCCCGCTTCAATCCGGCAAAACTCCCGGCACTCCTCCGGAGTTGCATTGGCTGGAAAGCTGGTTGGCAGGGGCAGGTAGGTTTCCGGCTTCACACAGAGAGCAATCTCTTCCTGCGGCCACTCACGGAGGTATCCACCAAGCTTTTTCATGATACGCTTCCCCTTGCCTGCAGCAAGGTCGTCAAGACCGAACGGCAGGCTTTTGCAGGCACACAGGGTGTAACCGCTGCTGCCGGAAGTTTTTAGCCGGACAACGGCGCACTCTCTGCTCTCGAAGGCGCAGGCTATCTGGCTTTTGCTCATTTATTCAAGGGTAAACTGTTTTTTAAGGAGTTCAAGTTTTTGCTTGCCGATTCCCTTGACCTCAAGAAAATCCTGAAAGTTATCCACTCTTCCCCCTTTAGCTTTTCTGAACGCAATCAAACGTTCAGCCATAACCGGCCCGATTCCCGGCACCTTCTGCAACTGCTGGCTGCTCGCCTTGTTGAACGAGACTGTTCCCGTAAACACTTTCTTTTCCCAGGAACGATGCTCCGCTCTTTTTGCCGGAGAGCCACTCTCTTGTGCGGCAATCTCCAGCGCTACATCCTCTTTCACCGTTTTCTGATCCAGAGCAGCCAGCCCGATAAGACTGTCCACCTCCGTCTCACTGAAACGGGCACTCTCCGTTTTTTTAACCATCCGGTCAGCATCCTCCATCGACCGGAAATTCTTCAGGATACCACCAAGCACCAGAAAACCCAGAAGCACCGAAACCAGAGTGATTTCAGCCCTTGTAAGGCTTAGTTTCCGGCCAAGTTTGTCAAGGGGGTTCATAACGGTAACGAATTCCCTGTTTCAGCATTCCGGTGCAGGCAACCGCATACCATTACCTCTCCACCGGCCATTTCCCGACAAGATAGTCAAAGGAAGAGTATACAGAGAGAGCAGGAATTTGCGAACAGGAATTTTAAATCTTTTTTTTCCACCTTTACCGCTAATTACGGGACGTTCATCATTTCACTCAGAAACTTTGTCTGCAACTCAGCATTTGAGTTTTTGTTTAAGCAAATATTTCTGACTGCTTCCGCTCGAATAGCCAAGCTTCCCCTTGGATTATCTTTTCCCAATTTTAGACTGACTGGCTGTGGTTATCTGAATCGCTGTCCATTTTGTTTTTCCCCCTTATCTATGCCGGGAGAGTATCACAAGCCACCGCTCAGCTACCACGAGCAGCTTCAGCTTTTGAGAGACCGAGGCTTGATTGTTGAAGATGATGCTAAAGCACTTCATTTTCTTCAGAATATCAGCTTTTACCGTCTGAGTGGCTATTGGCTTCCCCTTCTTCAAACGTAAAAAACATTGTACGCTTTAAAAGGACATCCCGCAGGTTGTTATCCAAAATCGATTTTGTCAATCTCTCCCATAATCCTGTTTGTCTCACTCAAAGCCACGATGATTCGCTGGTAGTGGCGGACATCTTCGAAGTTGAGTTCTTTGCCTTTGCGGTCTTTGAGCCATTTTTGTGCTGGCTGGTATCCGCCAATGTAAAACTCCCAGGCTTCCAATGGCACTCCATCGAAATACTGGGTTTCGTTGATGTAGACCTTGCCCTCCTGATAGTTCAGCTTTCCAACAACATTATCGCCACTCACCGGGTAGCTGGTCAAGCGTTGCTCTAATGCCGGGCTTTCAAGAAGGTGGAGCTGCCGCAGTTCTGCGCCGAGCGCTGCGAGCTTCCGGAAGGTTTCCTGACTTTTTGGGTATGGCACTCTTGGGAAATCTATTTTCAGGAACTCTTTGTACTTCTCGCGGTAGCCCGGGCAGTGCAGTACGGCGTAGATGTAGTCGAGGATGTCGAGAGGGGCAAAGGTAGCTGCGCTCTCTTCTTTTTCCGGGGTGAAGGTTAAGCCGATTGATGCGGCTATTTCATCGACAATTGTTTTGTTCAGGTTGGGTGTTCGCTGTTGTGAGCCATCGGTGGTTATCTGGTTGCCTGATTCGGGATAGAGGTAGAGGGGGAAAATATTGGCATTATCGAGCGAAGATGAAATGCATTTATCAACAATATGATTGACAATAAATGGCGAAATAAAGTTATTTGATCGTGATCTTCTTATTAAAGTTATGGCTACATTTCTGCGTAGTAAATGTGCCATAAATATAGACCGTGATCGTGCAATTTTACTATAGTCATAACATATATAACGCATATCAAAAGGTCTATAATCAATTTTTTCAATAAATTTATCACCAAACGCACTGGTCAGACTTTCTTTTGAAAAATTTACATATTGAAAATCATTTCCACTGGTTATGCCCATGCTGTTAGTTAAAAACAAGTCGTTCACTAAAAACCCTTGCTCATAATTATTTTGACCATCGAAATTTTTATTGACAAAAAAGTATTGTGGTGCAGAGAAACCAAGCTCTGCAAATCCAACCGATGCAAGGGTGTTTTCCCATAGGAAGTCGTATTTATCGGCTCTTTCACCATAGAGATCATAATGCAGCACTTTTGCCAGCTCTCCTTTTTTCTTCTTGCCGGTTTTCACAAACAGGTTGATGCTCACTCCTTGCTGAATATCAAACACATTCTTGTCGGGTGATCCGTCAGGGCAGACCTCTTTTTTCTTGGAGTTGCCGTGAAGGTCAAGAATATAGATTCGATCAAAGGTGGTGAGTAAATGCCATCGCATCCCTCGGAAGGTTGGGTTGTCGAGAAAGCTGTGGTTGTTGATGAAGGCAAGAACTCCTTCTCCGTTTTTTCCGATGAAGTGCTGC
>SZXY01000093.1 GCA_005843805.1 Chlorobium sp. | reverse complement strand
GCCTGTCAACATACCGTGTACCCAACTCGGCATCCTGAACCACCGCCCGAAGCTCCTGATCGAGAAAAACATGACCCTTTGACCAGTCTATTTCAGCATGGGCATGTGGGAAGTAAAACGACATAAATTCCTCGAAATAGTGCTCAACGGCACTTTTCCACGGACTGTCGTAATGATCGCTTGAGCTATCCATACTCTTTGCGTGTTGTACAGGGAACATCAGTTCAGCTTATCCGAATTCATGATCCACCGCAATCATAACAAATATATCTGTGACGACCCTTAAAACAAAATTTCTGTCTGGGCTGCAAGGCGAGGAGCAGGAGAAGCGGTGGAAGGGGCGCAGCGCGTGTGGTGGGTGTGACTGCGGGAGGTGGGAACAGACTCGCGCAGTCACGTAAAATCAGGGCCTTGTTACCTCTCTCTCTGATGAGATCCATCAAGCAGCAATGAGAGGCAATTTTTTCTTGATAAAAAAACCTCTGTTCTTCATAACTTGTCAGAATGCCGTTCGGCTGAATTGCAGATGCACTTGCCTTTTTACTCGAAAAAGTGTAGTACAATTGCAAGGATAATTTTAAGGATAAAAATATGACAGCAGTCACAGAACGTATTTTCAAAGATGCTCTTGATTTGCTTCCTGTAGAGAGTGCGGAACTTATCGAAAAACTTTTTCAGAGTTTTGATTGTGCTGCAAGTAATGCCATTGATGCTGCTTGGGCAGAAGAGGTCGAATCTCGATTTGATGCTTATGATCGTGGTGAAATCAAGGCTTCATCAGCACAAGATGTTTTTGCAAGGATCAATCAGAGATGAATATCCTCCTTCTCTCCTTTGCGGAAGAAGAGTTTGCTTTCAATCGCGATCCAGGGAATTGGCGTTTGAGAACGGGTAAGTTTTGAAAAAGTAAAATTACCCCCGCTCTCTCCACAACAGGTAACCCTCGTTTGTTTGCGTTTTCAGGCACATAAAGAAATGGTTTCGCCCCTCTTTTTACCCCTCGGTTTTGAACTCCGAAGTGGTATGGAATTCAAGATCGGGGTAGTCCTCACGGGCGACTTTCAGCATCCATTCGCTCTCTGCCAGAAAAACCGGATGATCTTCCTTGTCGAGGGCTATGGCGTTCCACTTGCGGCGAAGAAACTCTTCGAGCATCTCCTTGTTGTTTCCGGTAACCCAGAAAGCTTTGTGAAAGCGCAGGGGAGTGAAGTCGCACTGGGCGCCATATTCGTGTTCCAGACGGAACTTGATGACATCGAACTGCAACTCTCCAACGGTGCCAACGATTTTACGACTGCCGTGCTGTACAAAAAGCTGTGCAACACCCTCTTCGGTGAGCTGGCGCACCCCCTTGTCGAGCTGTTTGGCCTTCATCGGGTCGCGGTTTTCCAGTGCCTTGAAGATCTCTGGCGAAAAGCTCGGGATGCCACGGAAATGAAGATCTTCACCCTCGGTAAGGGTATCGCCTATTTTCAGTGAACCGTTGTCGTAGAGGCCGATTACATCGCCGGGCCACGCCTCGTCGATGACATTTTTTTCGTTGGCCATGAAGCTGGTCGGGCTTGAAAACCTGATTTTTTTATGCAGTCTGGTGTGGGAATAAAACTTGTTGCGTTCAAATCTGCCGGAACAGATGCGGAAAAAAGCGGTGCGATCGCGGTGGTTGGGATCGAGATTGGCATGGATTTTAAAGACAAATCCGCTCATTGTCTCTTCCGAAGCTTTCACGATACGCTCGGTTGCTTCACGTTCATCGGGGCTTGGCGCGACAGCAAGGAAGGTCTCAAGCAGCTCCCTGACGCCGAAGTTGTTGATGGCGCTGCCAAAAAAAACTGGCGCAAGCATTCCATCCCGATAGACTTCCTCATCAAATGGTTCATAAACCCCCTCGATCAGCGTTACCGCTTCACGGAGCTTTTCGCAGAAACTTTCAGGAATCCATTTTTCCAGTTCCGGGTCAAACGGATCTTTTACCTTGATAAGGCTTTCGCTGATACGGGTAGTATTGGCTTCGAAAAGGTTCAGCTCTTTTCTGTAGAGATTGTATACACCTTTGAAACTCTGTCCCTGGCTGATCGGCCAGGTGAGTGGTCTGACTCTGATGTTCAGTTTATGTTCAAGTTCGTCAAGCAGTTCAAACGGGTCGCGTCCTTCACGATCCATCTTGTTGATAAAGATGATGACCGGCGTGTGGCGCATACGGCAGACCTCCATCAGCTTTTCGGTCTGTTCCTCCACACCCTTGACGCAGTCAACGACAAGAATGACACTGTCAACAGCGGTCAGCGTGCGGTAGGTATCTTCAGCAAAATCCTTGTGACCGGGAGTGTCGAGAATGTTGACCCGTTTTCCGGCATATTCAAACCCCATGACCGATGTGGCAACGGAGATTCCACGCTGCTTTTCGATTTCCATGAAGTCACTGGTCGCGGTTTTGCGGATCTTGTTGCTTTTTACCGCTCCAGCCGTCTGGATTGCACCGCCGAAGAGCAGAAATTTTTCTGTCAGTGTGGTTTTACCCGCATCAGGGTGACTGATGATGGCAAAGGTTTTTCGTTTTGCTGTTTCCCTGATTAAATCCATTGCTATGTTGCTGCTCTATCGATTCAAGTGCAAACTGATGCACGCTGTTAAAAAAAATATTCATGTAAACGGACTTGTGCAACCGTGACGCGCTTGTTCATGCCGCCCGAACTGCCCGCAAAGACGCAAAGATACAAAGAACAGGGCTAAGATAAGAATCTCTCTTTTTGGGGCTTTTTATGGTTCGTGTTAATCGTTCGATTAGTTATTTTCCAAAAACAAAATACATCTTTTAATCTAACCCTTGAGGAGGTTCGGTGGGTACTCTTGAAAAAGTCCTTGACCAGATCAGCGGCTATGTGTGGGGTATTCCCCTGTTGCTGCTTCTTTGCGGTACCCATCTGTTTCTGACCTTCAGGCTGGGCTTTATCCAGAAATACACTTTCAAGGCCATCCGAATGTCCCTCACCCGAACGAAAGAGGGGGACGGGGAGATCAGTCATTTCGGGGCTCTTGTTACCGCCCTTGCTGCTACCATAGGAACGGGCAATATTGTCGGTGTTGCCACCGCCGTTGCTGCCGGTGGACCCGGAGCCGTGCTCTGGATGTGGTTGACCGGTGTTTTTGGCATAGCCACCAAATATGCCGAGGCGGTGCTTTCGGTTAAATACCGCACGGTTGCTGAAGACGGAACGGTATCGGGCGGACCGATGTATGTGCTTGAAAAGGCCATGAACATGAAATGGCTGGCCGTGCTCTTCGCCCTGTTCACCTCTATTGCTGCTTTCGGTATTGGCAACATGGTACAGGCCAATTCCATAGCTGTTCTTGTTCAGCACAACTTCAACATCTCCCCCTGGATTACCGGCGCAGTGATTACTGCTGTTACCGCTGTTGTCATTATTGGCGGCATTACCTCCATTGCCAAGGTGTGCGAATACCTTGTACCGTTCATGGCTATTTTTTATGTGCTGGGCTGTATTGCGCTGCTGGTGATACGCCATGAAACCATCATCGAAACCATACAGCTTATCATCTCCTCGGCATTTACCGGTCAGGCAGCCATCGGTGGCTTTGCCGGAGCAGGTGTAAAGGAAGCCATGCGCTTTGGTGTTGCCCGAGGTCTCTTTTCCAACGAGTCAGGGCTTGGCAGCGCTCCCATTGTTGCCGCCGCCGCCCAGACGAACCACCCGGTAAAACAGGCGCTCATCTCCTCCACCGGTACCTTCTGGGATACCGTTGTGGTATGCCTTGCAACAGGAATTGTCGTTGTCAATTCTGGGATGTGGAGAACCGGCCTGAAAGGTGCGGAACTCACCAGTGCCGCCTTTACCGAGGTTCCCTATATCGGCAATGCGGTGCTAACCTTTGGTCTTCTGACCTTTGTTTTCTCGACTATTCTTGGCTGGTCTTACTACGGCGAAAAAGCGATAGAGTACCTTTTCGGCAAAAAACTCATAATGCCCTACCGCTGGGCATGGGTAGTGGCCGTCATGATCGGCTCCGTTGCATCGCTGCAATCAGTCTGGGCCTTTGCCGACATCGCCAACGGCCTTATGGCGCTCCCGAACCTGGTATCCCTGATCGTGCTCAGCCCGGTTGTCGCTGCGGAGACCAAGGACTTTTTTTCAAGGCCGCAATAAGGCTGTCAGCAATCACAAACAGGAATCTGCAACTTGATGTCCCTGAGTCACTCTATTGCCTTGCCTCCGTAACAAAGTGCATTCCGGGTT
Organism: Chlorobium sp.; assembly: GCA_005843805.1. Taxonomy (GTDB): domain Bacteria; phylum Bacteroidota; class Chlorobiia; order Chlorobiales; family Chlorobiaceae; genus Chlorobium. Next base: position 16,573 of record SZXY01000093.1, on the reverse strand, counting down.
ATTAGGGGTTCAAAAAAAATGCTATAATACCGCACAGTTTTATTAACCAGACAAACGCCCGGTCACACCATGAATTTTAATCCCTGGCACGATGTTTCGATAGGAGAAGATCAGCCCAATATCGTCACTGCTATTATCGAGATTTCCAAAGGCAGCAAGACCAAGTATGAACTTGACAAAAAAACCGGTATGCTGAAGCTTGACCGGGTGCTTTTTTCCTCTATTTTTTATCCGGCCAATTATGGTTTTATCCCGAAAACTCTCGGTGATGACCATGATCCGCTCGATATTGTGGTGATTTCCCAGTGCGATATCGTGCCGATGTGCATGGTAAGGGCACGCGTTATCGGTGTTATGCGCATGATCGATCACGGCGAAGGCGATGACAAGATCATTGCGGTGGCTGAAGATGATATCAGTCTGAGCAATGTTCACAATATCGATCAGTTGCCACCTTACTTCGCCTCCGAGCTGCAGCACTTCTTTGAAGAGTACAAGGCGCTCGAACAGAAGACCGTTCTTGTCGAAGAGTTCCAGAGTGCTGAAATTGCCCGCCAGAGCGTCATACATGCCATCGAAAACTACAAGAAGGTCTATGCCTGAGGAGCTTGCCTGCCGCTCTTTCTGCTGGTATGAAGCGTTATGAATGAACGGCGGTCATTACCTCTGGCAATGATCGCTTTTCATGTACCTCAGTCAGAAATCTGCTTCGTGAACAATGAAGTGATTTCGGTTGTAAAAAGCAGTGTATTAACTGGTTTTTACAAAAGCTTTTACACCCTTTCCGCACTCTTGTGTGGTGTTGATAATCCTTTGTTCTGCATATTGATTCTGCCTTGCCGGGTTCGCAAAATATCGCTTGCCGGCATATTGTTATGACATTTTTCGTCTTGTAACATTATTTTTTATAATAATATAGCTATACTACCCTGCATTTTGTCCTTTCGCACTGTTCTTGTTGTACGAACGGTTTTCGTTTTTGTGGACAAAGTGTTGATAACCTGTTGATGGCTTTTTTCGGGGGTACAGCGGAATGTTTTATGGCGTTCTCCTGTAAAATGCCCTGAAAAGTCATATATTGGCCGGTTAATAACCAAAGTGCTTTACTTGCCAATGCACTGCTGAATTGCAAAACGCTTATGCTGTCATTAACGATTGAGGAGCTTGCGACAAGGGCTGAACGGATAAAACTCGTTATTTCCGATAATGATGGTGTTTTTACCGATAATGGTGTTTATTACTCGGAAAGGGGAGAGGAGATGAAGCGCTATTCCATAAGGGATGGAATGGGCGTAGAACGGTTGCGCAATGCTGGTATAGATACCTGTATCATGACCGGTGAGGTTTCACCAAGCATTAAAAAGCGTGCTGAAAAGCTTGGAATGAAAAGGCTCTATCTTGGTGTCAAGGACAAGTATGCCATGCTTGAAACCCTCCTTGCTGAAACCGGATTTCAAAAGCATGAACTGGCCTATATTGGTGATGATATCAATGATGCCGGGATTATGAATGAAATAGCCCCTGAAGGGTTGACGGCATGTCCTCGTGATGCAACTGTTTTTGTTGAGCCCCATGTCCACTATCGTTGTCAAGCTGATGGAGGGTATGGTGCATTCAGGGATTTTGCCGAGTGGCTGATCACTCTCAGGGAGTCCTGAGCGGGACGGCTGCAGAGTGAGCTTTTTTTGTTTTATTTATTAAGTCGAATATTTATATCAACATTCGATTCCTGGCATTCTCTACCATTGAACTGCACGGATCGTTTTATCCTGAGTATTATAATATGGCAGAAATAACTATAGGCAACAGGAAAGTAGGGGATGGATGTCCCGTTTTTGTCATTGCCGAAATTGGTATCAATCACAACGGGTCGCTGGAAGCTGCTAAAAAGCTTATCGAGGGTGCAGCTCTTGCCGGGTGTGATGCGGTAAAGTTTCAGAAACGTACTCCTGAGCTTTGTGTCCCGAAAGATCAGCGCGATATCGAACGTGATACGCCGTGGGGACGCATGAAGTATATCGATTATCGCTACAAGGTTGAGTTCGGGCGGGAAGAGTACCAGGAAATAGACCGCTTCAGCAAGGAACACGGGATTTTGTGGTTTGCATCCTGCTGGGATGAAGAGTCTGTTGACTTTATGGAACAGTTTGACCCTCCATGTTACAAGGGTGCATCTGCATCGCTGACCGATCTTGGACTTCTGAAGAAGACTGCTGAGACCGGAAGGCCGCTTGTTATTTCAACAGGAATGTCCTCAATGGAAGAGGTTGAAAAAGCGGTTGCTGAACTTGGAAAGGAGAATCTCCTCATTGCCCATACCAATTCAACATACCCCTGTCCTGTAGAGGAGCTTAATCTTCGCATGATTTCCACCTATAAAGCTCTCTATCCTGGTGTACCCATTGGATATTCAGGCCACGAAGTCGGGCTTTCAACGACATGGGCAGCAGTTGCGCTTGGCGCGACTTTTGTAGAGCGTCATGTTACCCTCGATCGTGCCATGTGGGGTTCCGACCAGGCCGCTTCGGTCGAATTGTCAGGTATGGCCCGGCTGGTTTCAAACATCCGTGATATTGAGAAAGCGCTCGGTGACGGTGTCAAGCGCGTCTATGCCGGTGAGGCTGCTGCGCGCAAAAAATTGCGCCGCTCCTGATCTTCTGACCGGACTTTTTTGAAAAACTCAATAAATTGGCATTTCAAATATGAGCAATAACGGTAATAACGGTACGCTGAACGTCCAGGAGTTTGAATACAAGGCTGAAATGAAGCAGCTTCTGGACCTTATTGTCCATTCACTCTATACCCATCCTGAAATATTTCTACGGGAGCTGGTTTCCAACGCATCCGATGCGCTCAGCAAAGTGCGTTTCAATGCCCTGACCGATCAGGATATTCTTGATCGTGAAGCGGAGCTTGCCATAAAAATTACCATCAATACGGAAGAGCGCACCTTCGTTATCGAGGACACCGGCGTTGGCATGACCGAAGAGGAGCTTATTGCCAATCTTGGAACGGTAGCAAAGTCGGGGACTCTCGGCTTTATGCAGTCCTTGAAAGAGCAGCAGAAAGAGCTTGATGGCAACCTGATCGGCCAGTTTGGTGTCGGGTTTTACTCTGTTTTCATGGTAACCGACGAGGTGACCGTGGAAACCAGAAGTGCTAAGCCTGGTTCTGAAGGGTATCGCTGGTCTTCTGCCGGTCAGGGAACCTACACGATTGAAAAAATCGACAAGGCTGAACGCGGAACCCGTATTTCTTTCAAGCTTAAAGAGGAGTCCAAAGAGTTTGCCGAAGAGTATCGTGTTGAGCAGATTGTCAAAAAATATTCCAACTTCGTTGACTTTCCGATCTATCTCGGCGAAAAGCAGGTCAACAGCATCACCGCACTCTGGCAGCGTTCAAAAAGCGAGCTGAAAGATGAGGAGGTCAATGAGTTCTACAAGTTTATTGCCAACGACTATCAGGATCCACTCGACTATCTCCCGGTTTCGGTAGAAGGCATGGTTACCTTCAAGGCGCTTCTTTTTCTTCCCAAAGAGGCTCCGATGGAGATGCTCTATCGGCAGGGCGAGCTTGAAAACCGTGGCCCGCAGCTCTATGTGAAAAAAGTGATGATCCAGAACGAGTGCCGCGACCTCTTGCCGGAGTACCTTCGTTTTATTTCAGGTGTTGTCGATACTGAAGATCTTTCGCTCAATGTTTCAAGGGAGGTTGTTCAGTCCAGCCCCGTCATGGCCAAAATCCGCCAGATTCTTACCGGAAAGATTCTTGGCTGGTTTGAAACGCTTGCTACAGAGCAGCCTGAAAAGTTCAGGACATTTTACAAGGCATTTGGTCCGATTATCAAGATTGGCCTCAATACCGACTTTACCAATCGCGACAAACTTATCGAGCTCTTGCGATTTGAAAGTACCAAAACCGGAGTTGATGAATATGTCACCCTCAGGGAGTACACCGAGCGAATGGGCGCCGACCAGAAAGAGATCTACTATCATTCAGGATCCAGCCGCTCTCAGCTTCTTGCCCATCCAAACCTTGAATATTTCCAGGATATGGGTATCGAGGTTCTGCTGCTCAGCGATCCGGTTGACGTCTTTGTCATTCCCTCGATTCATGAATACGATAAAAAGCCTCTGAAATCCATCGAGAAAGCGGATATTGATTTTTCGCAGAAAAAGAGTAATGCCGAACCAATAGCAGAGAATCTTCTTGCTCCGGTGCTGAAGCTCTTCCGCGAAACTCTCGGAGAGGGGATTGAGGATGTCATAGAGTCTCATCGTCTTGTCAGTTCACCGGTCACGCTTGTAAGCGGCAAGGACGGGCTCGACAGTCAGATGGAAAAGATGATGAAGATGATGCAGCAGGGTAACATGCCCCTTGGAAAAAGGATTCTTGAGGTCAATACCTCCCATCCGATTATCCGCAACCTTGCAGGCATGATCATTGCAGATGAAAACAATCCGCTGATCAGGACAGCCATGAAGCAACTCTATGAAGGTGCACTGCTTCTTGAGGGCTCTCTTGATTCGACCACTTCATTTTTATCAAGAATGAACGAACTGATCGAGGCGGCAACGCTCTCCAGATAAGAAGATTCAAAAACTTTTTAACCAGGGAATTCGTGAACAAGGGAAGGGATTTCGAGTCAAGGGAAGTAGCGGTTTTCCAGAAAAATGAGATAACCGAACACTTTATCTATAAAAATCTGTCAGCCAGGGTAAGCGGCATCAAAAATCGCCGCATACTCTCCCAGATTGCTGACGATGAGATGCGTCATTACAATGTCTGGAAGAGCTACACCAGAAAAGATGTCGCTCCAAGCCGTTTCCGGGTATGGTTTTATACCTTCATCAGCATTGTATTCGGCTTTACCTTCGGCATCAAGCTGATGGAATCGGCGGAAAAATCTGCGCATGACAGTTACAGTCGTATGCCGGGTTCATTCAAGGAGATCACCGGAATAATCCGCGACGAAGAAGAGCATGAGCAGGCACTTATCATGCTTCTTGACGAAACCCGCCTTCAATATACCGGTTCTGTTGTGCTTGGTCTGAACGATGCCCTTGTCGAGCTGATTGGTGTGCTGGCAGGTCTGACCTTTGCCCTGCAGAACAGCTCTCTTGTGGCTTTGACGGCATCCATTACCGGTATTGCTGCCGCCCTTTCGATGGCTGCATCCAGCTACCTTTCAACCAAATCGGAGCCCGGAGGGAAAAACCCGTTCGTTGCAGCACTCTATACCGGTTTTGCCTATATCCTCACGGTGCTGGTGCTGATTATCCCCTACCTGTTGTTTAAAGATCTGTATCTCTGTCTCGGTCTGTCATTTGCTGCGGCCATTACGATTATAGGATTTTTCAACTACTATATCTCCATTGCCCGTGGTGTGTCGTTCAAAAGCCGCTTTATTGAAATGGTTCTGCTGAGTTCTACCGTTGCAGTACTGAGCTTTCTGGCCGGTTATGCCATACGCTTTGCTTTTGGTATCATCATTTGATTGCTTGTCAGTAACCAGAGCGCTCTCCTTTCCGATCGGGGATTGACGCTCTGGCATCATTCAGGACTTGAAGGATAGCAGCAACTGAGCCACGACACCGATATCGACACTTTCAGCCGTGCTTATCTCTGACGTAATTGCCTCCTCTTCGGCGCTGAACGCTTCCTGCTTCTCAAGCTGTGAGAGAAGCACTGAATTGTCAGCTTCCGAAGCATCGTTTCCCCTCATAAAACGGTTCTGCACTCTTTCCATCAGCAGCTCTTTCGGAGCCTCAAAGCGCAGAATCCTGCAGGCAGATTGCCACTTGGCCGCAAGATCCATGAAACGCTTCCGATCGACACCCTTGATGAACGTTGCGTCCACAATGACCGTTATCCCTTCTCCGATACAGAGTTCCGCAATTTCACAGAGCCTCTGGTAGGTAAGCTGGCTGATCTCTTCATTATAGATGGAGTGTACTCCGCTTTTCTCACTCCGTTCAAGCGCTTTAAGTCCGGCAAGCCTTTTTCGCTCTATATCCGAACGGATATGAATGCCTTGCAGCTCCGAGGCCAGAGCGCCCGACACCGTTGTTTTTCCACTACCCGAAACTCCGCAGGTGAGAACGAGCAGAGGCTTCTGCGGAAGGCTGCACTCCACGGCAAGCTTGATGTATGAACGGTGCTCTTCGAGAATCATTTCAGCATCCCCCTTGCCTTCGGTCTGGGCGTAACGGATAGCGGTAACTTTTGCCCGAACCATCGCCCGGTAGACCGTATAAAAGCGCAGAAGCGGCAGTCCGCCGTAATCACCGGTTTCAGAGAGATAGTTATTCAAAAGTCTCCATGCCAGTCCGGCCTCTCCGCCATGTTTGAGATCCATGAAAAGAAAGGCCAGATCGCTGATGACGTCGATGATGCTGAGCTTCTCATTGAACTCTATACAATCAAAAATAAAAACCCGGTTATTCCACCAGACCATATTTCCGGTATGCATGTCGCCATGGCATTGCCGGATAAAGCCCTCCCTCTTTCTCCCGAGAAAGAGAGGCGAAAGTCTTTTGTGCTCACTTATGCTCCACTCTTTCAATCCATCAAGTATTCTCATCTCCTCAACGCTTGATGCAACCGGTTCAGTATGGGTAAAATTGGCGAGAACCGGCTTGACAAGAATGTCGGGCAGGCCAAACTCGCTCGCGCAACTGGCTGTCGGCAGCGAATTGTGGAAAGCAGCTATAATAGTGCCAAGAAGATCGATATGTTCACTGTTGAGCTGTTGTTGAGCAAGCAACCGGTCAAGCTCCATCGAGCGGTCAAAGCGCACCATTTTAACGGCATAGTCAACAATCTCACCCTCTTGATCGATGAGAAAAGTGCCTGCTGACCTCACAACCGGAACGACAGAGTGGTAGATTTCCGGGCAGAGCCGCTGGTTGAGGCGAAGTTCTTCGCCGCAGTAGTAACGGCGTTTTTCGAGTGTTGAAAAATCCAGAAAGCCAAGGTTGAGAGGCTTTTTGACCTTGTAGGCCCAGGACTCTGTCAGAAATATCCAGGAGATATGGGTTTCGACGATCTCGATAGTTCCTGTAGCATGAGGATATGCTTCCCTGTGGCTCAACGCTTCGGCTAACGGCTCCATGGCGGTAGTTTGGTAGTTTGGTTATCCTTGAACCACGTTGGTAACATCCTTTAAAAATAATATACAAGAGAGGGTTGCGTTCAGCAAGAACTCACTCTTTTTTCCTGTTGAGCAAGGAGTTTTCAAAGCAAAACAGCAGGTGGCGGAAGCTCTATGGATTGCCTGATTTGCGTTGAAACGAATGGATAACTTTGAAAAAAAGTATACATTGAGGTTTTGCTGTACAGCCCTTTGCGCTTCATCCTAACCATTGAGTCAAAACATAATTCATGATACATCTTGCCAAAATTCTTTGCCCGACCGATTACTCTTCAACATCTGATAACGCGGTCCGGTACGCCATTGAATTTGCCCGGAAAGTTGGCGCACATGTCAGGTTTCTGCATATCCTTACCCCCGGAAATGTTCCGGTAAAATCAGAGGTTGCTAACGAAGAACCCATAAATTCGCAAGACGAGGATGACGTCATTCCTGAAAGTTTTTCACGTGTGCTGATGGCGGAAAAAAAGAAAGGCCTCGATGCCGATATCCGTGTCCTCAAGGGTGAAGCTCACAAGGTTATTGCTGAACAGGCAGGCTCGTGGGGTGCTGACCTCATCATTATGGGTTCTCACGGTCGCAGTGGACTCATGAGGCTCATGATGGGCAGTGTGGCTGAAGAGGTATTTCGTGCTTCCGATATCCCCGTTTTGCTGGTCAAGCAGAATGCTGCCGACAAAGTCATTCCAGAATAAGTTGAACACACGATACTTTAAAAAGGTTACGTAATTTTTTTTTGTTACCTCCATGAAAAATTTCAGGGAATCAATACTCTCGCTTATTACCGAAACATCGGCCAACCTGCCGAGTGATGTTCGTGCAGCCATAGCCAAAGCTATCGGCCAGGAAGATCCTCTCTCCCAGGCAGGTCTCTGCATGTCAACTATCTCGGTCAATATTGACATGGCAGTTGACAACATATCTCCGATCTGCCAGGATACCGGTATGCCGACCTTTTTCATCCATACCCCTCGCGGTGTCGATCAACTCCAGATGAAACAGGATATTGAAGCGGCTGTTGCAGACGCCTCGATCACCGGCAAGCTCCGCCCGAATGCAGTCGATGCCTTCAGTGGCAAGAATTCCGGCAACAATCTTGGCCTTCATTTTCCGGTCATCCACTTTGACCCATGGGATAAGGAGCATATAGAGGTCAAGCTCATTCTGAAAGGAGGCGGCTGCGAAAACAAAAATATTCAGTACTCCCTGCCAGCCGAAATTCCCGCTCTCGGCAGTGCCAACCGTGACCTTGACGGTGTGCGCAAATGTATCCTGCATGCAGTCTATCAGGCTCAGGGGCAGGGTTGCAGTCCCGGCTTTATTGGCGTCGGCATTGGCGGTGACCGCACCAGCGGCTTTGATCTTGCCAAGCATCAGCTTTTGCGCCAGGTTGACGACCGTAACACCGACACTGAACTTGACGCCCTCGAACAGGAAATATTGCAGAAAGCCAACACCCTTGAGATCGGTCCGATGGGATTCGGAGGCAAAACCACCCTTCTCGGTTGCAAAATTGGCAAATCGCACCGCGTTCCTGCAAGCTTTTACGTCTCCGTTGCCTATAACTGCTGGGCATACCGCAGGCTTGGCGTGCTGATCGACCCGGAGACCGGCTCGATCAACCACTGGCAGTACCGCGAAGCAGACGAAATCAAACGCATGGCACAAGGTGAAGGCATGCCCCTGACTGGAAAAGAGGTAAGACTGAAGGCTCCGGTCACCGAAGAGGAGATTCGCCGACTGAAAGTTGGTGATGTGGTGCTCATTGACGGCGCCATGCATACCGGTCGTGACGCCTTCCATCACTATGTCATGCACCACGATCTTCCCGCTCACCTCGACACCGAGGGAGGCATACTCTTCCATTGCGGCCCGGTTGTGCTGAAAAACAGTGACGGCACTTACCGTGTTACAGCGGCAGGCCCAACCACATCGAGTCGCGAAGAGCCTTACCAGGCGGATGTCATAAAAAAACTTGGACTGAGAGCAATCATCGGCAAAGGCGGTATGGGCCCCAAAACCCTTGCCGGACTCCAGGAGCATGGCGCGGTCTACCTCAACGCCATCGGAGGTGCAGCGCAATACTATGCCCGTTGCATTGAAAAGGTCACAGGCGTTGATTTTCTCGAAGAGATGGGTGTTCCTGAAGCGATGTGGCACTTGCAGGTCAACTCATTTCCGGCCATTGTCACCATGGACTCACACGGCAACAGCCTGCACAGCAAGGTTGACGAAGAGTCGTTCCGCCAGCTCGGCACCTTTGCCGCTGTTTGATATTGCGCTGCTCCATTCGACACAAGAGATAACCGGTACGCATTCCCCCTCCTGTTCACACAGAAGGGGGTACGGCCCGCAATAATTACCATCAATTGCACTGTATAACGAGGAAAGGACGAAGCAGATGAAAAAAATAAAATTTATGGACGTCTCCTTTCGTGACGGTTTTCAGTCATGTTTTGGAGCGAGGGTAAAAACCGAAGACTTTCTGCCAGCCCTTGAAGCTGCCGTTCATGCTGGTACAGACAACTTTGAAATAGGCGGAGGCGCCCGCTTTCAGAGCCTTTACTTTTATTGTGAAGAAGACGCATTCGATATGATGGATGCCGCCCGCAAAATTGTCGGGCCCGATATCAACCTGCAGACACTTTCAAGAGGTGCCAACGTTGTCGGTCTTGTATCGCAATCCCGTGATATCATCGATCTTCACGCCCGGCTCTTCAAAAAGCACGGCATCACCACCATTCGCAACTTCGATGCCCTGATGGATGTGCGCAACCTTGCATATTCCGGTCAATGCATTCACAATGCCGGGCTCAAGCATCAGGTAGTTGTTGCCCTGATGGGACTTCCTCCCGGACTCAACGAAACCTACTGCCACACCCCGCAGTTTTATCTCGACAAACTGAAGGCCATTCTCGATGCCGATATTCCGTTTGACAGCGTAGCCTTCAAGGACGCTTCCGGCACAACAACCCCGGCGGTCGTGCTCGAGACCATCAGGGGCGCAAGAAAGATGCTTCCGCCGGAGATCGAAATAGAGTTCCACACCCACGACACCGCCGGAATGGGCGTTGCCTGTAACTTTGCTGCCATTCAGGGCGGAGCCGACATTATCGACCTCTCAATGGCCCCCGTCAGTGGCGGAACCGCTGCTGTTGATATCCTCACCATGTGGCAGAGGCTTCGCGGCACCGAATACACCCTCGACATCGATCAGGAAAAATATCTTGAAGTCGAAGCGCTCTTTATCGACCAGATGTACAAATACTACATGCCGCCCGAAGCCACGGCGGTCAACCCGGTCATCTCCTTTTCACCCATGCCCGGCGGAGCCCTCACGGCCAACACCCAGATGATGCGCGACAACAACACGCTTCACCTGCTGCCAGAGGTCATCAAAAACATGCGGGAAGTGGTTGTCAAAGGCGGCTTCGGCGCATCGGTCACCCCGGTCTCCCAGTTCTACGTCCAGCAGGCCTTTGCCAACACCATTCAGGGCCACTGGACCAAAATCACCGACGGATACGGCAAGATGGTGCTCGGCTACTTCGGCCAGACGCCAGCCCTGCCTGATCCAGAGATTGTCAGGCTTGCTGCTGAGCAGCTTGGTCTTGAACCCACGGCCGAAGATGTCCACGACATCAACGACCGCAACCCCGAACTCGGCATACCCTACAACAAATCGCTGCTCGAAAAAGCAAAACTTCCGCTCACCGAAGAGAACATCTTCATCGCCGCAACCTGTGGCGCCAAAGGTATTGCCTTCCTGAAAGGAGATTGCTCCACCGGCATTCGCTACAAGGCAGATATAGCCGTTGAAATCAAGGCCACGCCCCGTTCAGAGGTTGTTGCAGCATACCACGAAGCGCACAAGCACGACATCCACCAGGAAGAAGTCAACAAGAGACTGGTCGATCTCTTCTCAAAACTGCCAAACCCCGCTGTGCCCCTTCCGGCTAACACTACAGCCGCAAAAGTCATCTCGATGGCTGGCAACTTCACCGTGTTTGTAGATGGTGCCCCTTTCAACGTCACCTTTGCCGAAGGCTCATCCATCAATCCCCAGGGATTGCAGCAGCCCACAGCGCCCGCTGCCGAAGCGACTCCCGCCGCACCGCCCGTAGCGCAGGGAACCCCGGTGCCAGCAGTCATGCCCGGCAACGTCTACCTCATTCACGTCAAGGTTGGAGACGAAGTCAAGGAAGGCGAAGAGGTAGCCGTCATCGAAGCCATGAAAATGGAAAACCCGGTCAAAGCCCCCTGTGCCGGTAAAATCCTCTCGATTTCCGCCGTAAAAGGAGGAACTGTCACAATGGGCGAAACCATGATGACCATCGGATAATTTTTCCGACTCCTGCCCCGTGATGCGCATCACGGGGCAGAATGGTTGCGGAATCCCACGCAACCCGTCATGATATGCTTTATACTGACCTCACAGTATATGCCTGTATACTCCCGTATAAGGCAGTATAATGCAAGATAAATTGCAATAAATAAGGACATATAGCCCATCACATGGTGTGATGACCTTAACGGTACCTCTTTTCGACGAATTTATGCGTCGGATTATTCCTGATGTTGATGCCCTATGACGACAATTGGGTAATACTGTATGGGCGTCCCCCGTGTCTGCCCCTTTCTTCCACAATTGCCCCCAAAACCAGCAACAGATATTGACAGGACGTTATTCTGTAACCTTATTCTTGTCACGATATCTTGAAATCAATTGACCGAATTCCCGGTTGGCCGTCTTTGTCCTTGAAATCCTTGTTCGTCCCTATAGTCCCTTGTGTCGTTTCTGTCCCTGAACAATTGCCCCGGAGATGCAAAAAATGAAATTGTACTTTTTGTGTGTTCTGGTGATGCTACCAAACAACGTCCCCAGTTCGGCCTCTGATCATACAACCGTCTAAACCCCGCTTTTCGTTTTATAGCCTTGCCTTTCGATAATTCTTCTATTAGGGGACGTAGATCATTGCTATAATTTATCAGCCATTTCAGAGGCGAAGAAGAGGGAGCGAGTGGTTTTCCCCGCACCCTTTGTCAGCGTAACAGATAGTTTGGTGATTGAGTGGCTTGAGTTACTGAACGTTATGAAGATCGTCCAGCATTTACAGCACAGAGCTGGGGCTCGGCATTCCAGGGGAGTGGTCAGCACTTGCTTGACTCCTTTGTCCTTTGTTGCATCTTTTCTATATTCATTTATAAAGAAGCGCTTAAGATTGATAAAAAATTATATATGACCGGTTCACTACCGAAAGCTCCGATGCCGTTAGCGGTTAAACGGGCTATTATGAAGTTTGGCGAGGATTTATCGCTGGCCAGACGCCGTCGCCGGTTTTCGCAGGAGTCGATGGCTCAGCGGATTGGTATTTCAGTTTCAAGTCTGCGGCGACTGGAAAAAGGTGATCCAACATTGAGCTGGGGTACGATTGCACGTGCCATGTATGTGCTTGGTGAGATCGGCAAAATCAACGATTTGCTCGATACTCCAAAAGATGATATCGGGCTTGCCTTGATGGATGAACAGTTGCCTCGGCGTATTCGCATGAGAAAACCTTCTGCGGAGGATGGTGTGCTATGAGGGCAGTACAGCGAGGAGCCACAGTTTGCCTTGGTGAAGGTGGGACGGTTGTTGGCCATCTTGCCTATTCCCGAAGTGGTGTGCGGGAGAACTCTTCATTTGTCTATAGCCAGCACTGGCTTCAGTCGAAAGAGCGTTTTGCAGTTTCACCGGACCTTGAGTTGATCGAAGCTCGTCAGTACCATAAAGCTGCTTCTGCAAATGAATCTGTTTTTCATTTGGCTATTGCTGATACGGAGCCTGATGGTTGGGGTTGCCGTGTCATTGCCCGTGACCACGCAAAGCGACGTAAAGCGCAGATTGCCAAGGGAGCAGAACAGCCTTTTGCCGCACTGACGGAATGGGACTATCTGACCGGTGTCGATGATTTCAGTCGTGTGGGTGCCCTGCGTTTGCGCGATGAATCGGGCAACTATCTGCGAACCATCGAGAGTGGCGACAGGGCTACTCCACCCTTGCTTGAGCTGGGGCAATTGCTTGGTGCAAGCCATGCTGTTGAGCGGGGAACGGAAACGGAAGCTGATCTCCGATACCTCCGGGGCAGGGGAACCTCACTTGGTGGGCTTCGCCCGAAATGCACTGTCATAGATGAGGATGGGCAGTTGGCCATCGGCAAGTTTCCAAGTGTCAACGATGAGCGCAGTGTGACCAAAGGGGAGGTATTGGCTCTGAACCTGGCAAGAGTCGCTGGTATTGAGGCCGCACAGGCGCGTATCGTCTATGCTGACAATTCTCCGGTCGCTGTAGTGCGTCGTTTTGACCGCACGCTTGAAGGTGGTCGTATTCCCTATCTCTCGGCGGGCTCCCTTCTTCAGGCTCGTCGGGATGAAGAACGTGCATATAGCGAGATTGCAGAACGAATTGTTGTTACCTGTGCAGACCCAAAACACGATCTGGAAGAATTGTGGCGTCGTATAGTCTTCAACCTTCTTGTCACCAATGTGGATGACCATCTGCACAATCATGGTTTCCTGCATGTAGGTTACGGCCAGTGGCGGCTGGCGCCAGCCTTCGATCTCAATCCTTTTCCCGACAAGGATCAGGAACTCAAAACCTGGCTGACGGAGGACACGGGCCCTGTATCATCCATCGAAGAGGTTGTACGAGTTGCAGACCAGTTCTGGCTCGAAAGAGAACAGGCACTTGAAATCCTTGGACAGGTATGTAAAGCAGTAGAGAGGTGGCGCGTTGTGGCGATGACCCCGGCAGTCGGTATGAATCAGAATGACTTGATAGATTTTTCGCCAGCTTTCGAGCACGCACAGATGAAGCTGGCACAGAGGATTCTCCGGTGCGATTAATTGAACAAGGTCAACGTTGCAATAAAAATTTTCGGGGGACAGGGAAGTCATACCGGAATATTTGGGTAAATTGACAAACAGCAAAGCAGATTCCATGTAACCAGATACCAAGGATATGTTGCCTGCATCCCCTGACTTTCCAAAGGATGAACTTCTGATTTTTATCGGACACAGCGACGATGCCTCAGCAGAAGCGAAGGCCATCAAGTCTTTGCAATCGGAGATTGAGAAGGATTTTCGGCGGTTGCTGAAATCCAGCGGAGGTCGTTCACCCTTTAAGCGCATCCGGTTGTGGGAGTGGAGCCGTGACGCATCCTCACTAACAGGAGGTCAGGAAGCGGTTGTCAATCCGGTTCTCGATGAGGCAGAGATAGCGCTTTTCGTATTCAAGGAACGAGCAGGAAAAGTTACATGGGATGAACTTGAATATGCCAGAAAGCGCAGCAAGGAAAAACCTCTTCATATTCTTGCTTTTTTCCCGGAGTCCTCTCCGAAACCAGGCAAGCGCAACAGGGCTCAAGCTGCGCGAGATTGGGCAACACTAACGGAACGTGAGGAAGCTCTGACAAGTGACTGGAATGCTGGGGCGAATTCACTCTCTGTCACTCCTTGTCAAACGTATAGTGGTATTGAAGATCTCAGGAACATCGTGCTTGAAAAGCTTCGTGATGCGATTGCCGCCATTCTTGCTTCAACGATTCACTTCCAACCCTCTACACTTCTGCCATCAGGAAGTGTGCAGCTACTGAACACTACCGATGCCCTGCGTCGCTATCAGGTCGCCCTTAAAACCGAACTTGGCACGATCAGCCTGCTTGGAACAAAAACGCTCGACAACATTCCTGTATCATTAACCGACACCTTTGTCTCTTTACGCCTTTCAGACAGCTTGCGCAGCGACAGACAGGAGAGTTCAGATGTACTGCGTATTCGCACTCCTGAAGAGGTCATGAGCCTTGTTTTCAGGAAAAGTCGTCTGTTGCTGGTTATTGGCGATCCAGGTTCCGGCAAAACCACATTGCTCAAGTATTATGCACTTTCCTGCATTGAGGGTAATGGTTATCGAGCACTTGGCTTCCAGGAGCCGGTACTGGTCTTTTTCCTTCCCTTGCGTGAACTTGTCGATACCGGTCTTGATTATGCACCTCTTTCTCAAAACCTTTCTGCATGGTCTGCAGCACATTGGCAAAATATTCCTGAACACCTCTTTTCCGATTGGCTGCACAACCGTAAAACACTGCTCTTGCTGGACGGACTCGATGAAATCAGCGATCCCGAGCAACGCATAAAGGCCTGCGGATGGATAGACCGTATTGTTTCCGGGTTTCAAAATGCTTCTCTGGTGGTAACCTCCCGTGCTACAGGGTACCGGAAAGGAGATGGAATCGAACTTGCCTCTCTCCATGCAAGGGCAGATATCATGGACTTTACGCCAAAGCAGCAGGTTGAATTTTTAAAAAAGTGGTTCAAGGCGGCATTCCTGCGTGAGCTGCCCCCTGATGCTGAATCGACAAAAGAGTGGGAGAAAACCCAAATACAGCAGGCCAGAATAAAAGCTGCTACGATTATCCGCTTTTTGCGCAAAGAGGAAAGCAGGAGCTTGCAGGCATTGGCCAGGGTTCCAATGCTGCTCCAGATCATGGCAACACTCTGGAAAGAGCGGGAATATCTGCCCGGAACCCGTGTGGAGTTGTACGATGCGGCCCTCAACTATATTCTCGATTATCGAGACCGGCAGAAAAAGATTTACCCCCTCCTTCCAGCCAAAGACGCCAGGGAAGTGCTGACTCCTGTTTCGCTCTGGATGCAGGAGGTTTTGAAAAAGGCCGAGGCTGGCAGGGCAGAGATGCAGGAAAAAATACAGGAGGAACTGAACAGTGTCAACGCACTGCAGAACCCGCCTGATGCCGAAAAGTTTTGTCGGAACCTTGTTGACCGTGCCGGACTGCTTGCAGAATATGGCGATCAGGAGTACCGGTTCCGCCACAAATCATTCCAGGAATATATGGCGGGCGTTCAACTTCGTGAAGATCGCTACAAGGAGGGGCGAATCAAGACCTTGGTTGAATATTTCAGTGACGACGATTGGTGGCAGGAGCCGCTCCGATATTTTATTGCACAGGTTGGTGCGGAGACTTTCGACAGCTTTATGCAAGAGCTGTTTAACGCACCTGTCAGCAAGGAGTTTTCGCAAAAACAACAAGACTTGCTCATTACCCTTGTCAGGGAAGCGCCGAAGCAAAAGACCGATGCCCTTGAAAAGAAACTGCTTGACCCTGCAACCACACCGAACAGGCAGCGATACATCATTGAATGCCTGAAAACCATTGGAAAACCCGAAGCCATTGATGTTGTGCGGAAGTTTATTGAGGCTCCCTTCCAAAAGGAGGTTGAGATTATGCGCCGGGCTGCGGAACTTACCGGAAGCAGGGAACTTCCTTGTTCATCGGCTGTTCTGACAGACATACAAGGCGCACAATATATTCTCATCAAAGGCGGAACCTTCACCTACTCTCTCACGAAAAAGCCGGAAAC
>SZXY01000007.1 GCA_005843805.1 Chlorobium sp. | reverse complement strand
TGAAAACCGATCTCGAAGAGACTATCCACGCACTGCAGACCGCATCGGAGAAGATCACTACTACCGAGGCACAGGTATCACAAGCTCAACTTGCCGCCGAACATGCAAGAGCACGCTACGAAAACGGCATGGCTACGGCGCTTGACCTGCTCAACACCGAAGCATCCCTTTCCCAGGCTGAACTGGCCCGACTGCAGGCCGCTTATGAGTATGTGCTGAACAGCTACTCGCTGAAACGAGTAACCGGGGAGCTCTTCTGGTAACATGGGAACGCCACTGAAAAAAATTATCTGTGCGGTTGATTTTTCACCCCTTTCAGACTCGGTAGTGCAGTATGCTGCTACCATGCACACTACCGGCGCAAAACTCATTGTGCTCTACGTGGCACCTGAAGAGCTGAAAGAGAACAATGAGGAAGAGATGCTGAGACGGCACCTGCACGAATTTTCGAGATACAGCGACATTCTATCACAACACAGAGTACACGCCCTCTTTACCGTTCAGCACGGCGAACCGGCAGCAGGCATTATCGACTATGCACAAGAACAAAATGCGGATATGATTGTGCTCGGCTCCCACGGCAACACGGCCATCGCCCGACTTCTTATGGGAAGCACAGCAGAAACTGTAATGCGCAAGGCACCTTGCCCCGTAGTTATACTGAAAACGCCAGTCAACGGCAAATCAACAAACGAGAGTGAGTCCGAGCCAAATACTCTTCAAGAGAACAACAAGCAAAGCAATGGAACAACCTGAACCAACAACAATGTCCGAAAACAACAACTCCGGAAAAGAGACGCCAAAGGCATCAAACCCGCTGCGCATGATTATTGTGGGCATTCTCATTGCAGGCGGACTTCTCTGGGGAGGCAGCCGACTCTACCACTCCTTCCTCTACGTTGAAACCGACAATGCCCAGATCGAGGGAGATGTCTACCCGGTCATTTCGCGCATTCCTGGCAAAATAGAGGCTGTACAGGCAAGCGATAACCAGCATGTCAATAAAGGCGACACCCTTATCCGGCTTGAAGCCGCAGATTATGAAGTTCGCCGCGACATTGCCGCAGCCGCCCTGCAGAGCAAACAGGCAGAAGCTTTGGCTTCAGGCGCAACCGCAAGTGCTGCTTCCGCAACCGAACGCAAGCTCTCCGCTGATCTCCGGCGCAGCCGTAACCTGCAGAAGCAGGATGTGATTTCGCAAGCTGAATTCGATGCTGTCCAGGCAGCGGCAGAGGCTTCAGCAGCTCAACACAGCGCAGCATCAGGCCAGCAGAAAGCCAGTGAAGGCGAGGCAAAAAGGCTCCAGGCCGAGCTGCGTCAGGCTGAACTGCAGTTGTCGTACACTACAATCACCGCTCCTGCATCCGGTCATGTTTCGAAAAAGAATGTGGAGCCAGGCCAGTATGTTGCCCCCGGCCAGCAGCTCATCGCTCTGGTTGGCAGCAGCAAACTCTGGGTTATTGCAAATTTCAAGGAGACCCAGCTTGAAAAAATAGCTCCAGGCCTGCCGGTCATCATCCGGGTTGATGCATACCCCGGCGTTGAGTTCAAGGGGAAGGTTGAATCGCTCTCATCAGGCACAGGGGCAAAATTCGCCCTGCTTCCACCCGATAACGCAAGTGGCAACTTCATCAAGGTCACACAGCGCGTTCCGGTAAAAATCGTCTTTACGGAAAAACCCGATAAACAGCACCAGCTCGCCGCAGGCATGAACGTCGTCGTCGAAGTGAAAGTAAAATGAAAATCATTCTTCAGCTCCTGAAAAGTCGGGGCGATATGTTGGTAGAGACAAAACAAACCCCAACCTCCTTGGCTCTTTCTCTCGGTCTCGACACGGAATAACCATTGAACCGTAACATGGCTCGATCACAACAACAGGATGGCATATCGGTAGCACCCATGCTGCCGAACCAGGCTCACGCTTACGAAACCGGAGCGAGAAAAGTCATCATCACCTTGACCGTCATCGTATCGGCCATGCTTGAGCTGATCGACACCACCATTGTCAACGTCGCGCTCACGCAGATCAGCGGCAACCTCGGCGCCAGCATCGATGATGTGGCCTGGGTGGTCACCAGCTACGCCATTGCCAACGTGATCGTCATTCCCCTGTCAGGCTTCCTGGGCAACCTGCTCGGACGGCGCAACTACTATATTGGCTCCATCCTGCTCTTTACGGTTGCATCACTCTTTTGCGGCCTCTCCACCAACATCTGGATGCTGGTCTTTTTCCGCTTTCTGCAGGGACTCGGCGGCGGAGCGCTGCTGCCAACCTCACAGGCCATCCTCTACGAAACCTACCGTCCCGAAGAGCGGGGCAAGGCCACCGGTATCTTTTCGATGGGCCTTGTGCTCGGCCCCACCATCGGACCTCTGCTCGGCGGTTTCCTTGTAGACTACTTCTCGTGGGAATGGTGCTTTTTCGTCAACATCCCGATCGGGCTGCTGGCCATCTGGTCATCCTTCACCTTTCTCAAGGAACCAAAGGTGCGCCACACTGTCTCCAAAATCGACTGGACAGGCATCGGCCTGCTTGCAGTCGGCATCGGTTCACTGCAGTTCATCCTGGAACGGGGAGAGTCGAAAGACTGGTTTGAAACGCCCTATATCACCTGGTTCACCATCATCGCAGTCGTCGCCCTGCTGGCATTTGTCTGGTGGGAGCTGCACACCGAAGAGCCCGCAGTTGACCTCCACGTGCTGGCACGAAGCCACAACCTCGCCATCGCCGCAGTCCTCACCTTTGTCGTCGGGTACGGCCTCTACGGCTCACTCTTTGTCTTTCCCGTCTTTGTGCAGCGTCTGCTTGGCTTTACCGCGCTCCTCACAGGGCTGGTGCTCTTCCCCAGCGCCATGGTGACCGGCATGATCTCCATGCCACTCGGCATCGCAATGCAGAAGGGCGTATCACCAAAAAAACTGATGGCCTTTGGCATGAGCGCCTTTGTCATCTTCTGCTGGTCACTCGGGCAGCAAACCATGCAATCCGGCGCAGAAAACTTCTTTTTGATACTGCTGGTACGAGGTGTCGCACTTGGCTTCATCTTCATTCCCGTCACCATGCTTGCCGTATCGGGCCTGCACGGCAAAGATATCGGACAGGCAACGGGGCTCAACAACATGGTTCGCCAGCTCGGCGGCTCATTCGGCATCGCCCTCACCAACACCTATATCG
>SZXY01000200.1 GCA_005843805.1 Chlorobium sp. | reverse complement strand
CAAGGAGATTGCCTCCCTGAACGGCGAAGAGGAGGAGTGCGCCATCTACATTGATCAACTCCCCGAAGTTGAATTCTGGGTGCGCAACATTGAACGGCGTGAATTCCACTCCTTCTGGCTTCAAACCTCAACCGACAAATTCTACCCCGACTTTGTCTGCAAACTCAATGATGGGCGCTTTCTCGTTGTCGAGTACAAAGCGGAGACATCATGGAGCAATGAAGATTCCCGGGAGAAACGCGCCTTGGGGGAGTTGTGGGAGAAACGGAGCGGTGGCGCGTGTTTGTTTGTGATGCCGAAGGGGCGGGATTTGGCGGGGATTGGGGGGAAGGTAGGAAGTGAAGTGTGAAAAAAGGGTTTGGGTGGAAGTCCCTACTTGCCAGTTCTATAGAAATTGGAGCAAGATTCAGTTATATTAAATGGTGTAAATTTTGTAATACATTTTGATTATAGCGGTTACTGTTTATAGAGCAGCATCCGAATATCTCCAAGTTTCACTATTACTGATTGTAACGTATGAAGTTTTTTGCATTTCACAAGAGAGGCCAAATCACAAACCGGCTGAATGATCGGAAGTCCTACGAAATTATCCGAGGTGGTGCATGAACAATACGGTGAAAAATAGAGTTGTTCTTGCATCTTCAATGTATGACCAAAATCATAATCAGCTTTTGGTACTTGTCCGTTTTTTGACTGAATACTATGGTTTTGATGTCAGGTTGCCTCTCGATGAATTGAGCATTAATGCTGATTTGGCTGAGAATGCCGGGAATACTTATGAAGAAGAAGAGATGTTTCTTGGATTTATCACGCCTTCTTATGGTATCAGCCAGGATAGTATCTCACCGTCAATTATCCATCAGGAAATTCAGAGCGCTATCAATTTAAACAAGCGCCGCTGGCTTCTTGCCCACAACTATGTCGTTTTTGCAAGACAATTACTGCGTGATCTTGGATATGAAACTGCGGCTCAACGTCGCGATAATCTCAACCTGAAAATTAATCCAGCATCCATTACCGACTTGCGTGTCATAGATATGTATGATGATGCAATTCGCGACAGTGAGCCGGTTGCAGAACGTTACGGTAATTGGGTTCACAAGTATTACTCAGAAATTGATGTATTGCGTTTTGTATCTGCCCAGTTTTACCATGCACAGAGGAGTGTTCAACGCTATGAGTCTTCCGATGAAAACCCCTCTTCCGGAGATGCAAAAAAAAAGCCAGCGGCTGAAAGACAACGCATAATCATGGTTTCTTCAACAGTTTATGGTATCGAAGAACTTCTGGAACGTATCTATTCTATTCTGATCAACTACGGCTACGATGTATGGATGTCTCATACGGGAACAATTCCTGTTGATTCAAAAAAAACAGCATTTGAAAATTGCAAAGAGGCTGTAGAAAAGTGTGATTTGTTTCTCAGTATCATAACTCCGTCGTACGGTAGTGGACGAGAAGGGGGAAATCCATCTATTACTCATCAGGAAATTTTGATGGCAAAAAAATTGAACAAACCCCGTTTCCTTTTAACCCATGAAAATGTTTTGTTTGCAAAGAATTTGCTTGATGATCTTGGTTTCGATTCTTCGGAAAAACGCCAGAGAGAATGCAAATTGAAAGGTGGTTCCAGGTCTATTTCTGATTTACGGGTCATTGATATGTACGAAGAGTCAATAGATAAAGAAGTTCAAGGGAAACGGACTTTACATGCCCAGGAAACGTTTTACCGTTTTCAGGAGGTGGAGAGTTTCATCAAGGCACATCTGGTTGATCCTGAAAAAGTGATGTTGGATGCTGAACGCCTTCGGGGAGAGGTACTATGAAGACAAAAAGGAAAGCAAAACTTCTGAGCACGCTTTGCCTTGACAAAGCAGAGAGCATGGAGTTTCTTGAAGCTATTGACGAGAACGCAATCGGACAAACTGTTTGCGGGTTTTTGAACTCATCTGGTGGTTACATCATTGTTGGTGTATCGGAAACCTCCGAAGTTTCAGCTCTTTCTCCTGAACAGGATTTTTTATCACTGGAGCAGGCTATCAGAATAAAAGTACTACCTCAGGCGATGTTTTCTTTCGAAACACAGATTTTGGAAGAGAATAAGCTTGTTTTGGTCATAGAGGTACCTTCTGGTAAAGATTTCCCATATAGCTACAATGGGCGTTTTTTTGTCCGTGAAAAAGATCAAACGCAACCAGCTCCAGTTGACATCATTCGTGATATGATTATGCGTCGTCAGATTGAACCTGAACGCTGGGAACGTCGATTTTCTGATGTAAATCTTCAAAATGAGCTTGACCTGAAAGAGATTGAGAGAACAGTTGAGGGGTCGGTAAAAGCAGGGAAAGATAGTTTGCTGGCTGATAAGACGATGAGCTCTGTTCAGGTTCTTGAGCGATTGGGCATGATTAAATATGGCCGAATAACCAATGGGGGTGACGTGCTTTTTACTCAACATCCCGCCATTCGGCATCCCCAGGTTACTGTTCGTGCAGTGTATGCAAAGAGTGAAACGGACGACAACTATATAGATCATAAAAACTTTGAAGGGCCTCTTTACAGGGTGCTCCTTCAAACTCATGACTTTATTTTACGAAATACATCGACTCGCAGTGTTTTTTATCCTTCTGATCTGAAGCGAAAAGATGAGTGTATTTATCCTGCTTTTGCTATTCGTGAGGCCTTGATCAATGCCTTTGCTCATCGTGATTATGCAAATTTTGGTGGTGGTATTGTTGTCAAAATATTCCAGGATCGGCTGAAAATCTGGAATTCTGGAAACTTTCTTCAAGGGATTACCCGGGAGTCGGTTGCCTCGGGTAATCTATCTGTCCTGCGCAATCCTGATATTTCTATGGTTTTATATCTGCAGGGTCTCATGGAGAGAACAGGTCGGGGTGGCCGTATGATTGTTGACGCATGTAAAGAACGTGGTTTACCATACCCTTTGTGGGATGACACTCCCGGTCAAGGTGTAACGTTGACCTTTTTTGCCCCGGAGGGACCTGCCTCCATTGCTGACCGCTATAAAGCAATGTTGAAAGAGGAGCTTGGTTATATCCGTATGCTGGGTATGCCGGGTATCGAGAGAGTTGTCGTTAACCTGAACGACTATACCTTTGTGCCGTTGCGTCTTTCAGACAGGCAGGAGAGCGGTTTTTATTCTGTAGAAGAGCATATTCACTATCCCGATGAAGTGATGAAACGGGCCTTCAGCAGGCGGAGGATGTTGCTCGTGATCGGTGACCCTGGTGCAGGTAAAACAACCCTGCTCAAGTATTATGCTTTATGTGCGCTTGATGATGATCATTATAAACGTCTCGGCTTTTCGAAGCCTGTCAGTGTGTTTTTTTTACCGTTGCGTGAACTTGCCCGTCGAGAAACAGGCTATTATACATCACTGCCAGAAAGCCTTGCGCTATGGACTAAAAAGCATCAAATAGCTTTATCAGCACAAATTTTTGATGAGTGGTTACAGGTTGGGACATCCCTTGTTTTGCTGGATGGGCTCGATGAAATCTGCGATACTGAAGAGCGAATAAAGGTGTGCCGATGGATTGATATGGCTTGTTCAGCATTTCCCAAGGCATATTTTGTTGTGACATCACGGGCGACAGGGTACCGCAAGGACGAAGGGATTGAGCTTGCGGCCGATTACGAGCGGGCCGATGTGCAGGATTTTACGGTGGAGCAGCAGGAGCGTTTTTTGCGAAACTGGTTCAGTGCCGCATTTTTGAAAGAACCTTGTGATGATGGTAATAACGAAGTGGAGTGGCAACGTTGGCAAATGGCGAAAGCTGATGAACGAACCCGCAGGATTGTTGCTTATCTTCAGGAAGAGAAAAACAGGGGATTACGACAACTTGCATCAATACCCATGATTTTGCAGATCATGGCTATTCTCTGGAAAGAACGGGACTATATACCGGAAAGTCGTGTTAAACTTTATGAAGCGGCGCTTGATTATATGCTCGAATTCCGCGACAAGCGCAGGTATATTATGCCGTTGATTTCAGCGACGCGTGCCCGGCTTGTCCTTGGCCCTATTGCACTCTGGATGCAGGAAGAAGAGAAAAAAGATGAGGTCGATAGAGCTAAAATGCATAAAAAGATGCAGGAACGGCTTGATACTATGGACAACCCTCCATCTGCTAAGGAATTTTGTAGGAATATGGTTGAACGAGCAGGCCTACTTGTTGAGTCTGGAGATAAATCGTATATATTTCGTCATAAATCATTTCGTGAGTATCTTGCTGGTGTTGAGCTTTTTAGAAAAGTGTATAAGTCACCGGATTCTCTTAGTAATCTCATTCTTTCGTTTGGTAATGACTGGTGGGAGGAGCCGATCCGCTTTTTCATGGCACAGGTAGACGAAGAGATATTCAACCTCTTCATGAAAAAGCTCTTTGACTCGTCGGTCAGTGAACAGTTGAACCAAAAACAGCGGTTGCTGTTGCAGACCATCATAGAAGAGGCTCCGTTGAAAAAGGTTGATGCCCTTTGCAATAAGCTTCTTGATCCTGCAACCACTGCAAGCCGTCAGCGTGTGATTCTTGACTGCCTCAAAGCCATTGGAAAACCGGCATCGCTTGATGCATTAAAAGAGTTCAGACGCAA
>SZXY01000092.1 GCA_005843805.1 Chlorobium sp. | reverse complement strand
CGCTCAATCTTTGTCATGCGCTCTCTCTGGCGCTCTATCCGGTTATTCCCGAGACCTGCAACCGAATTCATGCCATGCTTGGCTTTGATGGCTCTATTGAAGATCTCTTTGCTTCTGGCAACTCTCTTGTTGCTGAACTCATTTCACCCCGACTGCAGCAGGGGCACCGTATCCGGGAGAAATCGGAAATTCTGTTTACCAAAATCGAGGATAGCGATATCGCACCCGAACTTCGCAAAATTGAGGCTCTGCTTGCGGAGGCTGAAAAACGTGAGGCTGGAGCTGCCGTGGAGCGTATGGAGTTCAAGCCGGTTATCAGCTTCGATGATTTTCTCAAGGTTGATTTGAGGGTGGCCAAAGTATTGAGTGCCACAAAAGTGCAGAAAGCCGCCAAACTCCTGAAACTGCAGGTGCAGGTTGGTTCTGACACAAGGCAGGTGCTTGCCGGGATTGCCCGTTACTACACCCCGGAAGAGATTGTTGGCAAAAACGTTGTGCTGGTGGCCAATCTTGCTGAACGCACCATCCGTGACGAAGTTTCAGAGGGGATGATTCTTGCTGTTGAGGGCGCTGACGGAAAGCTTTTTCTGATTGAACCGGAAGGAACGGAAATAAATGGCCGACCAATACAATAAAAGTTTGGAAAAGCAGATTTTTCCCTTACATTGAGAGCACAAACATCGTGGGGTGGAGCAATTGGTAGCTCGTCGGGCTCATAACCCGAAGGTTGCAGGTTCAAGTCCTGTCCCCACCACAACTGAAAGCCACCCCTCAAAGGTGGCTTTTTTGTTTTGGGGCAAGCATTTAGATGTTGCCCAAAAATCAGGGGAGAAAAGAACGATGGTAATGAATGGTCGTTGGAAGAGGGGCATGGATGGTCGTTGTGTACCAATATATCTCTACCAATATGCCGTGCCCGACTCGTCGGGGACCTGGGAAGGAAGAAGGGGAAGAAAACGCTTTTATTTTCCTTTTGCCTTAACACTTGTTTTTGCGTTGCTGTTTGCCCTGCCGCTCTCGGCAGAGCCGTTGCTCTGCGGGATTGACCGGCTGGAAGCGACCGGGTGCAGGGAGCTTTCCGGGTTGAAGGTTGGTCTCATTACCAATGTGGCAGGAGTGAATCGCACGGGGGAGCCTGACTATGCGGTGATGCTTCGGAGTGGCGTCAGGCTGAAGTTTCTTATGGCACCAGAGCATGGTTTTGCGGCGGATATCGAGGCTGGCAAAAAGGTTGCGAGCACTGTTGTTGCAGACTCTCTTCCGGTTTTTTCGCTTTACGGAGCTTCGAGAAAGCCTGATGTCAGGCTGTTGAAAACAATCGATATCCTTGTTTTCGACCTTCAGGATGTCGGTACCCGCTGTTATACCTATATCTCGACCATGAATAACGCTATGGGGGCTTCCGAGGAGGCTGGTATACCCTTTATGGTGCTTGACCGTCCAAATCCTATCGCCCCTCTTCAATCCGGCGGCTTTATGGTGAAGCCCGGATATAACTCCTTTGTCGGGGCGGTTCCTGTTCCCTTTATTCACTCCATGACCGTTGGCGAAATTGCCCTTTTCCTGAAGGAGACGCGCTACAAAAAGCTTGACTTGAGGGTGATACCGATGCAGGGCTACCAGAGGGATCGATTTGCTGACGACTATCCTGATTTTCGCTTTTCGACTCCCTCACCCAATATCAGAAGTGTCAGCACGGCCATTCTTTATCCGGCCACTGTTTTTCTTGAAGCGACCACAGTAAGTGAAGGGCGGGGAACCGATGCACCCTTCATGCAGTTTGGTGCGCCTTTCATCAAAAGCAGTGAGCTTGCTCTTGCCATGAAGGAGTTCCATCTGGCAGGAGTTGTTTTCGATACCCTCTCTTTCCGGCCACTCTCGGGCAAGTTCAGGGGTGAGCAGTGTCATGGGTTGAAGCTTGCAGTAACCGACCGGAACATATTCAACCCGTTCAGAACCGCCGTCTCAATTTTGCTTGCGTTGCAGCGTTTTTATCCCGGCCAGATTGGTCTCGACAAGGGGGGCGTTTTTTTTGACAAACTTGCCGGTACACCTCTTTTCAGGGAGATGCTCAGAAAACAGATGCCGTTTGAGGCCATTATGGAGGAGAGCGAGCGCCAGGTCGAGCAGTTTAACCGCACAAATCCAGCAAAACGACTCTATCCCTGATCCACTCCCTGTTACCGGGGAATGCTGGTTCTGCCCGGTAAACCATTTTTTGAAAGCAGGATCTGCCAGAGCTGAACATAGCGGGCCCTGAAAGCACCCGAAAAGCTCATCAGGTAGTAGCGCCACATGCGACGGAACTGTTCCGAATATCGGGATTGCAGGGTAGGCCACTCTGTCTCGAAGTTATCATACCACGCCTTGAGCGTCAGCGAGTAGTCGTGAGAAAAGATGTGCCAGTCTTCAAGTGTGAAAAGACCTTCAAAGTTTTCGGTGATCTGGCTTGCAGCAGGAAGCATGGAGTTCGGAAAGATATATTTGGAGGTCCAGGGTTCGCCATTTCTGGTGGGTACATTGCTTCCAACGGTGTGCAGCAGGGTCAGGCCATTCGGCTTCAGGCATCTGTTGACCAGCTCAAAATAGTTGCGATAGTTTTTGTACCCGACATGCTCAAACATTCCTATCGAATAAACCCTGTCGAAAGAGCCCTTTAATTGGCGGTAGTCGATCACTTCGACGCTCACGGGAAGGCCCTTGCACAGTTCCCTTGCGATTTTTGCCTGTTCGGTTGAGACGGTTATTGCCTTGACTGAAACGTTATAGTGTTCAGCGGCAAACCGGGCGGCGCCGCCCCATCCGCAACCGATATCGAGAAGCGTCATGCCGGGTTGAAGATGCAGCTTGTCAAACACAAGGCGCAGTTTCTTCTCCTGAGCCTCGTCGAGGCTGTTGGTATCTTTCCAGTAGGCGCAACTGTAGATCATGCGCTTGTCGAGCATCAGTTCAAACAGGTCGTTACCGGTATTGTAATGTTTTTCACCGACCGTGAACGCCCTCGCCGGATGTTGCATGTTGTAGATGCTGCCGATCCATTTTCCGATTACATCTGCCGGAGTAACGACTTTTTTATGAGCTTCGGCATTGAGGAGCCTGTAAAAAAACTCATCGAGGTCATGGCAGTCCCACCATCCATCCATGTAGGACTCTCCAAGTCCAAGGGTTCCGTCAAGGATGATGCGCTGGCACACCTGGGGCTGGTGGATCTGGACATCCCACTTCCGGGTTCCCCCGATTTTTATATCAGCAGGCTCGAAGAGCTGCTCAAGTTTTTTTTTGCAGTAGTTGTTTAACATTGCCCGTTTTTCACTTTTGATTGATTGGGTAATGAATATTGTGGTGTACCGCTTTGAGCGGTCAATACCCTGTCGTGAATACAAAATCTGCCAGAGTTGAGCACTGGCTTACAGTGATATACCGGGGATCAGAAGCCCCTCTGTTCATGCCTCTTTTGGGAAGCTCTTTTTGTATTCTGTGCCTGAAAAAAACCAGACATAGCAAATTTCGCTGGTTTTTCTCTTTGGGGAGCAACAACGTTAATGCGATAATATATGTACTATAGAGGTACTTGTCAAGACTTTTTCATCTTTGCATCGAATGCTGTAACTGTTTGGGGCGTTTGTGGGAGCGTAGCGCTCCGTACAGGGGTACTGCAGGGCAATGGTGGGAAAAGAAAACGGGCTGAAAGTTGTTCAGGCTTCAGAATCCTGATCCTGATCTTGTTTTCCGGGTTTTGAACGGCTTTCCGATTCTGTTTTTTTCGGACGCCCTCTTTTTTTTGAACAGGTTTCCTTTACGACCTGAGGCTCAGAGAGTTCGGGTTGATCGATTATTTCATCGGATTCCACAAGCTCTTCATCCAGATGTTCCTCATGCAGATCCGGTTCGGGAATAAGGTCAAGGTCAACGCAGATTTCATCGATGATTTCATCAGGTGGCACATGAGATTTCCCACGCCCCCCCCGTTTGTTTTTCATTGCCGGTTCGATGAGGGTCATAACCTCATTGATGGAAGAAAATATATAAAGCTGTTTGTCAAGATTGGTCAGTTTCAGAAGATCCTTGATCTGCTTGCAGAGAGAGACGAAAATTGCAAGTCCGTGTGACTGGTTGGCAAGCTGGTGGGCGATCAGCATTGAACTGATACCGTTGGAATCAATGGCTTTAACCTGTGAAAAATCAATGATCAGGTTTTTGGTGTTCTCCTTGACAATCAAATTATCAATTGATTCTCTGAACGATACGCCATGACGAAAATCGAAAACCTCTTCTTCAATTTTCAGGATGGTTAACTCTTTGCGGGTTGAAATGGAGTATTTCATAAAGGTACTTCTCGGTTAGCCTTTTGTGGAGAGAAGCAGTAATCTGCTGCTGCAATACCGTCAAGGCATTCTTTCTGTGTGAGTGATAGAGATCCGGCAAAGCAGGCCGGTACATTAAAAAAAACCGGCAATTTTATTTGAGTACGCTTTCAGAACCTCCTCGTCAACTGCTCGGCCAGCGCAACAAACTCACTTTTGCTTTCTGGAGCATCCACCCAGTTAACATTAAGCCTATTTTTAAAAAAAGTCAACTGGCGTTTAGCATAATTGCGAGTATGCTGTTTTATCAGGCTGACAGCATCGGCAAAGTCGATCTTTCCGTCAAGGTATTGAAAAAGTTCTTGATATCCCACCGATTGCAGCGCTCCTGTTTTTTTGTCGTGAAAGAGTGCGTGATATTTATGATAGAGCATTGTGGCTTCAGCGGCCAGACCAGCCTCGATCATCTTATCAGTTCGCTCATTTATTCGCTGGTAGAGCAGAGAGCGCTCCATTGCAAGCCCTGTGGCGACAAAGTGCAGGCCGGTTTGCCGCTTTTTCCCCTCTGCCTGCAGTTCCGTAACGCTCCGACCTGTTATCTCGATTATTTCAAGGCTTCGGATAAGCCGCTGACTCTTTGTGGCGTCAAGTGTTGCTGCCTGTTCAGGGTCTTTTTCGAGAAGCTTTTTATAGAGCAACTCTTTTCCGCCGGACTCAAGTTCACGTTGCAGTTTTTCCCTTATTTCACGGTTTGCCGGAGGCAGATCGGCAAACCCTTCAAGTAATCCTTCAAGATAGAGGGTAGAACCACCTGCAACAACGGCTTTTTTCCCTCGTTGGTGAATCTCGTGGATTCGTTTCACAGCCTCCGATGCAAACTCTCCGGCTGTGAAAGGTTCTCCGATATCTTTTTCATTGATAAAATGATGTTTTACCTCAGAAAGTGCCTCTTCGGAAGGTTTTGCTGCGCCAATATTGAGCTCCCGGTAGATCTGCCGGGAATCGGCAGAAATTATTTCACCCCCGGATATTTTTGCCACCGCCAGGGCAAGGGCAGATTTGCCTGAAGCCGTAGGGCCAAGAATGACAAGGACAGGTAATGGCGCTTTTTCCGGGGAAGGCATATTTTGTTCAGTGGTAAATGATCCCTCATCATCCAAGATAAAAGATAAACAGAGAACGCAAACCCTGCATTCAGAACTTCTGCAAATTGCTTGTTGATGCGGAATGTTCAACCCGCCCTGCGTGACCTCTTCATCGAAATGTCAGTCGAAGATGGAGAGATTATTTTTCAATCTATCCGGCATGACAGGGGAGGGGTTGTCATTGGTGTGAGCCGATGACATTCCCCTCTCTGTCTACCATTCTCAACAATCCGAAGTTCAGGTAAATACCTTTTCAGAAAGAGAGGCTGTGGTGCCTTCGAGTTGCGGTACCTGGGAGTAGCCCATGGCTTTTACATCTCTGCATATCTGTGCAATGAGGTTTTTGCGCGTGATGGTAACTCCCGCAGCCCGTAATATCTTGCAGAAGTTCAGGGTAAAGAGTCCTCTGTAGACACCACTGACGGAAGCTTCGGCTGAGGTCTGATTATCACGGCATCCGGCCCAGAGTACCTGGCTGGCTCCTGAGGCGATGGAGGTATCTTTGGTTGCTTTTTTGGGTTTGAGTATTCCGCGCACCGGGAGCGAAGGGTTGGAGTCGATGAAGAAACCCATGTCGATGGGTGGCTCAATATAGCGGTAAGCGATACTTTTTTCTTCGGGTGATGATGCCAGTGCAGCCAGTTCTCTTGTTCCTGTGCCGGAATGACAGGAGTCGAGGATGACATCAAGGTTAACTCCCGCAGGCACTTTGGCAAACAGTGATTGCAAATCGTCATCGAGAATCATGCCGGCAGTTGCAAAGTCGTGTGGGCAAATGGTCTCATCTCTCCCGTCTGGTTCATCGCCGCTGATATCGATCACTTGTGAGCCGTGGCCGGAGTAGTAGAATACAAGGCCGTCTTGTGCCTTGGCTCCTGTGATCAGCCATTTTATTCCATTAAGGATGGCGGCTCTTGTTGCTCGGCCATCGGTAATGATTTGCATGCTGGTCGGACTTGCGGGAACAATGCCGAGGACAGATAGGGTGTTGGCCATGTCCTGAACATCGTTGACACAGCCGCGCAGGTCAGGTCCGCCTGGACCGACAGGTGCATAATCATTGATTCCAATCAATAAAGCTTTCTTTGTCATGAGCGCTCCTCTTTTAATTGGTCTACATACAAGAGCCGCACGATTCTGGCCAGAGCTCTGTTGCTGCGGCTGAAATGCATCAGAGCTGAAATTTTTGGGATGGCAGGAGATCAGAAACCCAAGTCCAGTCAATCAAATCCGGCGGTCAATCAGGTTGCCGACAGCAAGTGACTATGGTTTCAGCAATACTTCACAATCAGGATGAAGTTCAATAAAGCGTTCGAGTTCTTCGTCAGGAATCCTGCCTGCCGAGAGTTCTATTTTTTCAAGGTGCTGCAGTTTCATTACCGGAGCGATTGAGGTAATGGGGGTATTTGACAGATCGAGTTCTTCAAGCCAGGCAAGTTCTTCCAGAGGCTCGATATTGTTTACCAGCGTATTTGAAATGCTCAGTTCCCGAAGGCCGGAAATGGTTCTGAGTGGTTCGATGCTCTCGATCCTTGTTTTGTTGCAACGAAGATATTCAAGATTGATGAGCGTGGCGAGCGGTGTTAAATCGCTGACATTTGAGCTGTTTATGCCAAGTTCGATGAGGTTTTCAAGCTTTGCGAGTGGCTCAAGGGAGGAAATGTCGGTTTTGTAACAACTGAGTTTTTCAAGATTGACAAGCTTCTCGAGTGGTGAAAGGTTGTTGATCAATGTTTCTGAACAATAGAGCTCTTCAAGATTGAGAAGGTTGCTGATCGGTTCGAGTGAATTGACCTGTGTACTCGATATCCAGAGTAGTTTAAGCCGTTTGAGATAGCGAAGCGGTTCGAGCGATGAGAAGTCGCAATCAAAAGCGTAGAGGCGTTGCAGCTTTTCGAGATGCTCGAGCGGTTCGAGATTTTCAACTGGAGATTCGTCGCAACGAAGCTGCTGGAGTTTTTCAAGCATCCGAACGGGCAGGAGGTTATGAATCCTGCGGTTGTCACAACGGAGGTGTGTCGTTTCAAAAAAGTCAAGCAACTCCTGGTCAGCGGGATCGCGTACAATCTTCAGGGTTGTTTTAACGATATCTTTCCAGTCGGCAGACATGCTGTTCCACCATTTTTTCCGTGAACCGCTCTCCTGAAGCAGTTCCGTTTTGGAAACAGTGCGCATGTACTCAAGTGCATCGGGACGGGAGGAGGGTTGCTGCACGCTCTCCTGATGAGGAGTTTCCGCTGATGGAGGCGGAGGTTGGGTTATGCTGCTGTTGAGCTGTTCGGTAAGGCAGCGGGTGTACCAATTCGCCTTTTTTTCTTCTATATTTGTATGGTGAAATTCCTGGGATTGCTGGTCAAGGGAGGATATATCTTCAAGAATGTCATTTCCGCACCGAGGGCATACCGCATTGTGCATAGTGAGGGGATAGCCGCAGACGGGGCATTGATTGTAGGTATTTTGCTCCAAAATTCAAATTGCAGTTAATTCATTGAAGGAAGTAAGGTGGCATTTTATTATTAGATAATAAGAAAAAAAGTGTTACTGCCATAAAGACGAAAAGAAAATCATTGGTATAATTTCTACGAACGATGTTTCAGAGGTAGCAAAGAGTCACTGTTTTGCATGTTTCCTGACCGTTTTTTTGCTATAGAACCTCTTGCCGATCAAGCAAAGGACTCTGGTTGAGGAGAGGGAATGCCTCCTGAAAAATAGCCGGACAGGAGTGTGTTGCGGAGAGAGGATTGTTGAAAAATGTACTATTTTGACCGGGTCGAACGCTATGCCCTGTTTCGGCTGCCGCTGTAACTCCGCTATAATCACAAACGCTGAAGGTTGCCATGGATTTTGTTCATCTGCATGCTCACACCCATTATTCAATGCAGAGCAGCCCGATTTTTCCGGGTCAGCTTTTTTCTGCTGCACTCCGGTTTGGCATGAAAAGTATTGCTGTCACGGATTACTGCTCGATATTCAATATGCCGGAGCTCTTCAAAGAGGCAGAACATGCCGGCATCAAGCTTATTATCGGTTCAGAGCTTTTACTGCTTGAATCCGATGCGCACCAGAGCAGCCGTATGCCTGTATCACCTTCGCTGGTGCTGCTGGTTCAGAATGATACCGGATACAAAAACCTTTGTATTCTGCTCTCCAGAGCAGCAAAAGAGGGCTTCGTCAATGGCATGCCGCATATCGAGAGCCGTTTGCTTGAAACCTTTCATGACGGGCTTGTCTGCCTTTCAGCTTACAGCTCAGGCAGAATAGGCCGGGCGCTGCTTGCCGGAGCCACTCAGGAGGCGGAAACCTTTGCGGGCTATTACCAGGAAATTTTCGGTGATAACTTTTACCTTGAACTCCAGCGCCACAATACCCCTTTCGATGAACATCTCAATCGTCAGACCATTGCACTGGCAGAAAAATTGTCCATTGAACTGGTTGCCACCAACAACGTTCACTATCTCGAAAGAAAAGATGCCGGATGTTACCGCGCAATGGTTGCCAACAGAACCAAGGAAAAACTTTCAAATCCAAACCTGCAGGCGCTTGCAGGAAGCGACCATTACCTGAAGTCTGCTGAGGAAATGAGCGCTCTGTTCAGCGATGAATACCGGGAACTTGGCAATTCAGTGCTGATTGCCGAAAAATGTGCCTACAGCTTTCGCGACAAGGAGCCGATTCTGCCGCATTTCCCTCTTCCGGAGGGCTTTCATGACGAGTTTGAGTATCTCCGACACCTTACATGGGAAGGTGCCCGGGAAAAATATGCCGACAGTGCAGCCGACGGGATTACTGAAGAGGATGTGAAAGCAAGAATAGAGCTTGAGCTTGGAGTGATCGAAAAGATGGGGTTCAGCTCCTACTTTCTCATTGTCAGCGACCTTATTGCCGCTTCCCGTCGTCTTGGCTATTCGGTAGGACCCGGTCGGGGATCGGCCGCAGGCAGTATCGTTGCCTATCTGACAGGGATTACACGGATTGACCCGCTGAAATACAAGTTGCTCTTTGAGCGGTTTTTAAATCCTGAACGCTCCTCGATGCCGGATATCGATATTGACTTCACTCCTGTCGGCAAGCAGAAGGTTCTTGAATATACGGTCGAAAAATATGGTTCTGAAAGTGTAGCCAAGGTCATTGCAATCGGCACATTTGCCGCCAAGGCGGCGATTCGTGATGCAGGTCGGGCGCTTGAGGTTCCCCTGCCCCTGGTGGACAAGCTGGCCAAACTTGTGCCTCTCAAGCCTGGCATCACGCTTGAAAAAGCGTTGAGTGAAGCCAAAGAGATGAAAGAGTTTGCCGAAAGTACAAAGCAAAACCGGGAGCTTATGGCTTATGCCCGTGCGCTCGAAGGCAGGGCTCGAAATGTTTCGATGCATGCGGGCGCTGTGGTTATAACCGACGGGCCGCTTGAAGAGCAGGTGCCGCTCTATGTCTCTAACAAGATCGAGACCGAGGTACGCAAATTCGCCGATGAGTTTGATCTCGATGAACCGGAACATGCAAAGGGGAAGTCCTCAGAGGGAGGAGATGAAAAGCAGGTTGTTACCCAGTTTGACAAAAACTGGATTGAAACTGCCGGACTGCTCAAGATTGACTATCTCGGTCTTGAAACCCTTGCAGTTATTGATGAAACGCTCAGGATGATTAAACGACGGCACAACATCGACATCGAGCTTGAAAAAGTGCCCATGAACGATCGCAAGACCTTCAGGATTTTTCAGGAAGGCAAGATGGCCGGTATTTTCCAGTTTGAATCATCGGGCATGCAGAGCTATATGACCCGCCTGCAGCCCACCCAGATTGGCGATATCATAGCGATGAGCGCACTCTACCGACCGGGCGCACTCAATGCAAGGATCGATGAGAGGCGCAATGCCGTCGATCTTTTTGTTGACCGGAAACATGGCCGTGAAGCGATCGACTACATGCATCCGATGCTCGAAGAGATTTTGAAGGAGACCTATGGCGTCATTGTCTATCAGGAACAGGTGATGCAGATTTCCCAGGTTATGGGTGGCTTCTCTCTGGCCAAGGCGGATAATCTGCGCAAGGCGATGGGCAAAAAGAAACCCGAAATCATGGAGAAATACAAGGCTGATTTCGTCAAGGGAGCCATTGATCAGGGAGTACACGATACGCTTGCCACAAGGGTTTTCGAGCTTATGGCCGAGTTTGCCGGTTACGGCTTCAACAAAAGCCACTCCGCAGCCTACGGGGTTCTGGCATACTGGACGGGATATCTGAAAGCCCACTACACCATCGAGTTTGTCACTGCCGTCCTGAACAGCGAAATTGGCGATACAGAACGGATGAAACATCTGACCGACGAGGCCAAAAGTTTCGGAATATCCACCCTTCCACCCTCGATCAATAAAAGTGACGCCCTCTTTTCAGTTGAGGATTCAGACGATGGTCGTTCTCACATCCGCGTGGGGCTCAGCGCCATCAAGCAGGTTGGTGGAGCGGCAAGAGCGGTCGTGACATCGAGGATGCGCCGGAAAAGGGACTTTGTTCATCTCTTTGATCTGGCCGTTTCGGTCGATCTGAGAGTCATGAACCGCAAGGCGCTCGAATGTCTCATTCTCTCTGGAGCCTTTGACGAGCTTGATCCTCATCGGGCGCGCCTTCTTGCCAATGTCGACAAGGCGATCAAATTCGGCCAGATGCAGAACCGCTCCGTGACGCTTGGTCAGTGTGGATTTTTTACAGCAGAAGAGGGGGCTCAGCTCGAAGAAGAGCACTATCCCGATATGGATCAGGCCGAAATGATGCCGGAAGCCGAAAAGCTTTTGCATGAAAAAAAGCTGGTAGGCTTTTACCTCAGTCGTCATCCGCTTTCACCCTACCGTCGAGACTGGCAGGCTTTTTCAACACTTCATCTGGACGCCAAGGAGGTTGTTGCATCCAAACAGTACAAGGTGATTGGCGTCATTGTATCGGTGAAACCATACCAGGACCGCAAAGGCAAACAGATGCTCTTCGGAACTATCGAGGACTTCACCGGCAAGGCGGACTTTACCGTCTTTGCAAGTCTTTACGAGCAGCACGGTCACCTGATAAAACCCGAAGAGGTGCTGATGCTGGTTGCCGAAGGAGAGGCGAGCGGTGGAATGCTCAAGTTGCTTGTCCGCGAGGTTGTGCCGATCAAAAAGGTCAGAAACAGCCTTGTCAAAAAAATCATTCTTAAAATCGATGCCGATGACCAGACTCAACTGGAAAAACTTGCGCGGGTGAAAAAAATAGTGGACTCAAACAAAGGCGGCACGCCACTTGATTTTGAGGTGAAGGCGCAGTCGGGAGAAAACATTGAAACCATCACTATTTTTGCCCGCAGTGCTCCCATCGATCCGGCTGAAACTACCATTGAAAAACTCGAGGAGATTCTTGGGCCTGACAATGTGCGTATTTCCGGGTAGTAGCTTTAATATATTTTTTTTATTACTTTATCTCTCTTATTGGTTGTATTGGTCTATAACGTTTTTACAGACATTAATTTAAACAGGTACATAAAAAAATGAGCGGAAAATATCTTGTGGCAACTGACCAGAATTTCAAGGCAGAGATCCTTGATGCCGACAAAGTCGCGCTGGTTGACTTCTGGGCATCCTGGTGCGGTCCATGTATAATGCTTGGCCCTGTTATCGAAGAGCTTGCCGGTGATTACGAGGGGAAAGCCATTGTTTCAAAACTCAATGTTGACGAGAACCCCAACACTGCTGCCCAGTATGGCATCAGAAGCATTCCTTCGCTTCTCATTTTCAAAAATGGCCAGGTTGTCGACCAGATGCTTGGAGCCGTTCCGAAAAATCAGATTTCCAAGAAGCTCGACGAGCATATTGGCTGATTTTTTTTCGAGTTAGTAAAACCTGTTATCCCGGCACCGTTGCCGGGATACGCTTATCCTCCTTTTAAATTACATCCCGCAAAAGATCCATTATGGAATGTGAAGCACGCGATGTCATTATCATGGGTACCGGTCCGGCCGGTTATACAGCAGCTATCTACATGGGGCGGGCAAACCTCAAGCCACTTGTTATCGAAGGCTACCAGCCTGGCGGTCAGCTTATGATCACCACGGAGATTGAAAATTTTCCTGGTTTCCCTGAAGGTATCCGGGGGCCGGAACTTATGGCAAGAATGCGCCAGCAGGCAGCCAAGTTTGATGCAGAGTTTGTAAACGGAAGCGTGACCGAGGTTGACCTTTCCAGAAACCCCTTCTGTATTTCGCTTGAGGACGGTCGTGAACTCTTTACCCGCTCACTCATTGTCGCAACCGGGGCAAATGCCAAATGGCTTGGCATAGAATCAGAAGATCGGTATCGGGGCAAAGGGGTATCTGCCTGTGCAACCTGTGACGGCTTTTTCTTTCGTGACAGCCAGGTCTTTGTGGTTGGCGGAGGCGATACGGCAATGGAAGAGGCTCTCTATCTGACCAAATTTGCCTCTCATGTCACTCTTGTGCATCGCCGTGAGGAGTTTCGTTCCTCGAAAATCATGAGTCTCAGGGTGAGTAAAAACCCCAAGATCAGCATGATGCTCAACGAGGTGGTTGATGAAATTCTTGGTGACGGAATAAAAGTTACCGGTATCAGGCTGAAAAATGTCAAAAGCGGCGAACTCTCCGAGCATCCCTGTGATGGCGTTTTTATGGCTATCGGTCATGCCCCCAATGCCGCTCTCTTCCAGGGTCAGCTCGATCTGGATGATTATGGATATATCAAAACCAAAAAGTCATCGACTGAAACCACTGTGCAGGGTGTTTTTGCCTGCGGAGATGTGCAGGACTATACCTATCGCCAGGCAGTCACGGCTGTTGGAACAGGGTGTATGGCAGCGGTTGATGCCGAACGTTTTCTTGAATCGATACGCTGAATTTCTTGCCGGGAATGCTCTTTTCCCGGCTTTTATACCAGAAACCACCGGAGTGGAGCAGTTTACCTCTTCTCGCTCTGGTGTTCGATTCCAACTTCTTGCCTGAAAAATGCAAGTCATCGGCTGTATACCTTTACACAGATATCTTCGATCTTCGATTGCAGTGTGTTCTGACAAATTTCTTAACCCTGAATTTGAAGTATCATGAGCTTTGAAGCAGAAGCCATTTCAACAACAAGCATCAGGAAAAATCCTGAAGAGATCACCAGGGAGATCCGTTTTGCCGTTGTGATGTACGGAGGCATATCGCTTGCCATCTACATGAACGGTATTGCCCAGGAGCTGCTCACTCTTGTCAAGTCCACTGCAAACGATGCCGAACCAACTGGTACGGCACAAGTTTACCGCGACATTGCCACCTATCTTTCAAACCACACTTCGGCGAAAGTCAAGCAGCCATTTCGGCACAAATTTGTAGTTGATATCATATCCGGAACATCAGCCGGTGGTATCAATGGAATCTGCCTTGCAAAAGGGCTTGTTCGGGGCGTCGATGACATGAAAGTCCTTGAGCAAATTTGGCTCAAGGAAGGAGATATTGATAAACTGCTCAACGACAAAGAGTCTCAGCCCGACATCTATCCTCCCAAAGAGCCGAAAACCGCTCTTTTCAACAGCCAGAGAATGTTTGCGAAGCTGCTTGGTGCATTCAAGGATATGGAGAAGGGTGGAAAAAAGGATTATTCCCATGTCGAATCGATGGATCTTTTTGTAACAGCTACCGATTTGAGGGGAGTTCAGCGTCCCGTGCTTTTAAGCGACGCCAAAGCATGGGAGCATATATACAAACATGTTTTTCCTTTCAGGTATCGCCAGGACGAATCACTTCGAGCCACCTACCGCAACGATGCATTGCCACTGAATAACTTTACCGGCGAGTTTGACCCACTGCTTGCCTTTGCCTCTCGCTGTACATCCTCCATTCCGCCAGCCTTTGAACCAGTCAAGATCAGTGAGATTCTCGACTACCTCAAAAAGTGGGAACGGCAGGATTATGAAATATTTATCAAAAACCTCAAAGCGTGGGAACCTGTTTTTTTCCGGGGATACGACAACACTCCCGATGGTGTTCCCCTGCTGGAGAGGGAGTTTTCCGATGGCGGTTACCTCGACAACCGGCCATTTGGTTACGCCATTGATGCTATCCATGCTCGCCAGGCAGATTGCCCGATTGAAAGAAAGCTTCTCTTTATCGACCCTTCACCGGAATCG
Organism: Chlorobium sp.; assembly: GCA_005843805.1. Taxonomy (GTDB): domain Bacteria; phylum Bacteroidota; class Chlorobiia; order Chlorobiales; family Chlorobiaceae; genus Chlorobium. The sequence goes on along the minus strand of SZXY01000092.1, from coordinate 10,817 downwards.
AAAGAGGGTATAGAGAGCCAAAAAGAGATCTCTTTTGTTAAAAATGGTCTTCTTGCCTTTACCCTTCCGAGATATGAAACCATCAGGGAAGAACTCAATGATTTGCAAAAGAGGAACGACTGGATAAAAAGAGTACGCCATATTCTTGATGACAATCTGGAAAACCAGAACAAGAAAGAGCTGGAAAAACTCTTTGCCTTGTCAAGGACGGAACTGGAGAACCTCTTTTATTTAAATGATCAGGGTGAGACAGTTGACTCCGATCTTGACACTATGCAACGTGTACTCTGTGGAGCCTATCCGGCATATCATTATACCAGAATGAGTCTTCTGACCGACCAGCTTGCCGTGATTATTTCCAAAGCAGGCATGGTGGATGAACGTCCGGATATTTACTGTATAATCCGTTATCTTGTAAAGATATGGCGCACAGCATATTACACATCCTTTAACAAGGATATTCCTCCTGGCAGCGAAAAGAGAACGGAAAACATCTTTTTCCGAAACTTCGATATCGATTTTCGGATCCGCAGACTGAGTTATTTCCGGAAAAAGCTGGAAAAAGCCATTTCAGAAAAAAAAGTCAGCAAACTTTATTTTGGAAAAGCAAGCGGTGAACTCAGTCGTCAGAGTGAATGGAGCAATGACCTTAATGATGCCATTACGGTATTCTATCATAAAGTTGTCAAAATTCTTCGATCATTCTATCAGCTCAAGGAACAACTTCTTTCCTGCGGGAAGGAAAACCCTCTTTCGGTTGATAGTGCATTTCTTGATCGATTGATTGCCGATCTCAGAATTGGTGTGCAGATGGAGAGCAGCAGCTCATCAGAGCCGTTGACCGATTTTTTCCGGAAGTACCCTGTTCCTGAAACACTCGACGATATCAGCCTCTTTTTTTTCGAGAGATTCAACTGGAGCGATCCTTCCGTTTTCAAAAGAGAGTTCCATACTTTGATGAACGGTGTTCATGAGTTTATCGGGAATGGAAACAGGACGTCTCATCATATACTTCATGGCTCCATAGCAGCAAGCAGCTTTATCAATGAAGCATTCGATGAACTTGGTAAAAACTTTTTCGACATTGCCAGTTGGTTGCGCTTCATGTACGATTGTGGCTACGATTTCTATGATGCAACCACCTTCCAGCTCCTTGCAGGTGGCGACTATGGAGAGGGAAACGTTGTAGATGTTTACCGGATAAGTCCGGCTGATTCCCCCACTCTCTGGGATGAAACGAAGAAACAGAAAGTAAAGCTTGGCGGAAATGCATTGGGCGGCTTCGGTGGATTTCTTGACCGGGAGTGGCGCCGCAACGACATCATGTGGGGACGCCTTGATGCTGCCGAAAGAATCATCACGGCGCTGATTCCCGATCCTCATGCTGACAGTGAAGAAGATGAGTCTCGATATTCAGAGTCACTCAGTGAGCGGACGGGAGCAAGAAAGAAATTTATCCTGAGAGCGCAGGAAATCATTCTCCGCGAGACACTGAAAGAGTGGCTTTCGGAACTTGAATCGACAAGGTTTAAATCGCCCAAAGATGCCGAGCAATACGAGATACTGCACTGCATCAATGAAACCCTTTGTGCCGCTCCTCAACAAAGTGAAGAACAAGCTGACCCTGCATGGAAGCAGAAGTTCATGGAAGTCTATGATTTTCACAGGGAACTTGAGCCAGAACCAAACCTCAAGCGTCTTGGCCGTGGCTCAGGAATTCTCGCGTCAATGGTTGACCGGCTGGATTCGGGCAAAGGAATGACCAAAACCATCAGCGGATACCTTAAAAAGCTCAACTGGATTCTGCTTGGTATGCTCGACTTTTCCACACCCAAAACCATGCTCGGGGTACTTTCGGGTTACTGGCTGCAGCTTCTTGTGCTTGTCTCTGGCATCATGATTGCGTTGGGAGTTTTCGCCAAAATCCCGGACCTGAAAAATTTTGGCATATTCGTTCTTGTCGCTGACCTTGCGGTCTGGATGCTTCGACAGCTTATTGCAACCCATATTCACAAAATAAAATGCACACCCAAAGTTCGATGGCTGATGCGTATTGTTCTGGGAACAGTGGCCTTAGCCCTGGTTGTCGGTGTTGTTTTACTCTATAACAGCATATCGTCAAAATGGACTCTCTTCTGGCACATTTTCTCGAACGTGTTTTTGTAGAACGCGTGTTATGCCATTCAGAAATGTATGGCACCGGAAAAAATCTGGCTGGCAAATAAAAAAAGAGGCTTATGAAAACTCCTTTTGACTGGCTTGAAAAAAATGAGCAGAAGCAGGTTGCCGGGATATTCTGGATTTTTCTGATCCTGGTCACCCTGCTTTTCGGTTTTGTATTCAATCCGCTGGTAACCGAGGCTGCGCCCTGGGGTGTCATCTCATTTGAATTACCTCCGATTGGGGAGTCAGGCGGCACCATTGCATCCCTTCAATCATGGAACGCAGCCGGTCAATTGATACCACTGGCAAAACGCTCCCTGGAACTGGATTTTCTCTATATCGTTCTCTATGCCGTCCCCTTGTCGATCTCCTCACTGCTTGCAGCCCGCACTCTCCTCGATAAGGGATCATGCGCTCTTGGCAAGGCGGGAATCATCATGTCGTGGGTCGTCATGGTCGCGGCGATCTCTGACGGACTTGAAAACTATTTTCTGTTGAGCGTGATAGCCGGGTTTGACCCATTGGTTCCAACAGCAATGGCTTGCATGGCAAAGCTTGCCAACCTCTTTGCAATCATGAAGTTTGTTCTGCTGCTGTCGGTAGTGCTCTACCTGCTTCTGGCTTTTCTCGAAAAGATTGTCCTGCTCTTATGCGGCCCCGCAGAACGGTCGTGCCTTCAGAAAAGCGCTTCAGGCAATAAACCCGCTGTCAGGTGATGAAGAGCGTTGGGTACTCCTGTGCCATTTCTTTGAGAATCTTCTCTTCAGGAGATGCCGCGTTCAGCGTGCGTTTCACCCTTCCGGTTTTCTGATTTTCCGTCGCTAAACGTGCGCTCCTGAAGCAGCATGAGGTTGTAGAGATCAACTGTCCGAGGCGGCTTGACGGGTTTGTTTTTAAGTTGCCCTGCAAGAGAGTTTCTGATTGTGGTGCCAGGTTAGCCATAGGAAAATCATTGATCTTGTTTGAGGAATGTTCACCATAACAAGATCATCAACAACGCAAAAAAAGTAAATCCCACGTTAAAGGTATTTTTCATACCGCAAACATGGTATTCAGCCGGGAACGCCGGGAGTGCCGAGCCCCAGCTCGGCATATTCATCTATTTGCAGGTTTTTATCGTCATTCCCGGGGTTCAGTGGAGGATCGTCAGGAAGAAGCGCGTTGAAGAGTTGCCGAGCTGGAGCTCGGCGTTCCCAGGATGTGTCCTTCATTTCCGAGCTGCGGGTAAGGTTCGCCCTTTTCCCTCAGCTCCCGGCTGAGACGCGGCCAGGCAGCTTCAAAGAGCATTCGATCAAAGCATTCCGGTGAGAGTTGCGCCCTCTGGTACATCCCTTTCAGCGCTCTCTGCCGTTCAGCCTCAAAAAGGATGACCGCTGTGGCCACCGAGACATTGAGCGACTCAACCATGCCGTGCATCGGGATGGCAATGGCATGATCAGCCCCCGCAACGGCCTCTGCCGAAATTCCATCCCACTCAGCCCCTACCACAAGCGCCGTTGGGCGGGTATAGTCGATTTCCCGGAAATCCACACACCCTTGTTTGTTTGTTGCTACAAGGAGCTGCATACCGCTCTCCGACAGCTTCCTGTAGACCGTATCAATGTCTTGATAGAGCTTCAGTTTTATCCATTTACTCGCTCCCGCCGCAGCATCCTGCTCGGTATAAATGGTTTTGCGGTAAGACACCGCATGGATTTCACCGATACCTACACTGTCACAGCTCCTGATAATGGCCGACAGGTTATAAGCCTTGTTGACGTTATCCATCACAACCGTCAGGTCAGGCTGGCGATGAAGCAACATCTGGCGGATTTTGCGGAACCGTTCAGCAGCGATCAATTGTTCTCTCGATGATAGATGAGTGATTGAAGAGATAAAACTGAAGACAAGAAAGCATTTTTTTTCGAGGCATTCAATCGTGATTTTATGTCCGGCAGAAATGGGGCGAGAAGGTTTCCCTCTTACCAATATTGCGAAGGTAATTTTTTTTAGGTATATCTTGATAACGGGGTGCGTTTCGTTGTATGGTCGATGTCATCCCGCCGTATTGTCGGGTGGTCGTCCCACCGTGGGGGTGGGGTTATCCCGCCCTATGAAATACATGAACCTGTCAGGTTCCGAATTGGGTGCAAGGTACCGGGTAAAAAAATATGTCGTTTCTTAACAGAAAACATCCCCATCTCGAGCGTCTGCTCAACAAGGCAAAGCCGATCAAGCTCGATAACTCCTCAAGGATTCTCATTCTCAGTGACCTGCACATGGGCAATGGCGGCAGGCGCGACGAGTTCCGGCGAAACGCTGAACTCGTCAAAACCATGCTCAGCAGCTACTACCTCACAGAAAAGTACAGCCTTGTGCTCAACGGTGATATCGAAGAGCTTTTCAAGTTTCCCCTCGAGAGCATCGTTGGAGAGTGGGGCGACTTTTACGATCTCTTTCTTCGATTCAGGGAGAACGGCTTTTTCTGGAAAACCTGGGGTAACCATGATGCCGAACTGCTTGAGGAAAAAGAGTACCGGCTCGCCTCATCAATGGTCGAGTCGCTGAAATTTCATTATGGAAACGAAACCCTTCTTCTTTTTCATGGCCATCAGGCATCAGCGCTCTTGTGGGAAACCTACTCCATAATCAGTCGCGCGGTGATATTCTTTATCCGCTACATTGCCAAACCTGCTGGCATAAGTAACTTCTCCGTCGCCTACAACAGCCGCCGCAAGTTTGCCATCGAAAAATCTATCTACGAGTTCTCAAACCAGTCCAAAATTGTCTCCATCATAGGCCATACCCATCGTCCCCTTTTTGAATCACTCTCAAAAGTGGATTTCCTCAATTTTCGCATCGAAGAGCTTTGCAGGACATACTCCGCTGCGGACGATCAAAAACGCACCTCCATTGAGCGAAAAATTGCCTCACTGAGAAGCGAGCTTGACGACTGCTACACGAAAGGCAAAAAAATCGGACTCCGTAGCGGTCTCTACAACAACATCACCATTCCAAGCGTCTTCAACTCCGGCTGCGCCATCGGAAAACGCGGTCTCACCGCGCTTGAAATCGAAGGCAACAAGATCCGGCTGGTCTACTGGTACAACGGCAAACAGAGCCGCAAGTTTATCAGTGACCGCGACAACAGCCCCATGCAGCTCGGCTCAACCGGCTTCTACCGGATTGTCCTCAACGAAGACTCACTCGACTACGTCTTTTCGCGCCTTCACCTGCTCGCCTGAACCTCGAACTTGTGATGGGGGACGTTGTTCGGCAACGTCAACAAAATCCACACAAATGCTTTTTTTTAAAGCACTTGACAATACGGTCATCCTGCACATTTGTCAAGCATGGCAATAATCTCTTCCGGGTGTTGCACCAGACTTCTTGCCCCAAACTCCAGAAGTTCGCTTTCGGGTCTGAACCCCCAGAGCACGCCGAGCGGGTACATGCCAGCCCTTGTTGCGGTGAGCATGTCGATGCCACTGTCGCCGACGTAGAGAATCGATGAGGGCTCTTCTCCCAGCTTGCTGGCAACCAGCAGTGCGCCTTCAGGGTTGGGTTTGTGGGCAATGGCGCTGTGGTGGCCCATCACCACATCGAAGTTCCACTCTTTAAGCAGGTGCTCTGCGCAGAGCTGGGTGAAGTGGTCGGCTTTGTTGGAGAGGATCGCGGTTTTTATGTTTCGCTCCGCCAAAGCGTCGAGCAGGGTTGCGATGCCGGGGTAGGGGCGGGAGTGGACGTTCCAGTTGTCGCTGTAGTGTATCAGGAGATCTTTCAGCAGCAGGTCGATATTCTCCTCACTTCCCGCCTCTTCGGGCAGTGCTTTTTTTATCAGCTCTCTCAACCCGTGGCCTACAAGAAATCGGCACTTTTCGATGGTGTGTACCGGATAGTTGTGTCGGGCAAGCACGGTGTTGAGGGTGTTGACGATGTCCTGCAAAGTGTCGAGCAGGGTGCCGTCGAGGTCGAAGATTACTGCCTTGCAGCTCATGAGGGTGTTCCGGTTTTTGGTGTAATGGTGGAGTCAGTGGCAGACTTTTTGGCGGTCACGAGAAATATCGGGTAGGCCGCGTTTTTTCCTTCCCGATTCAGCTTTTCCATGACAAAGGCGGTTTTAAAGGATATTTCTTCAAAATCTGCACTCTGAAGCAGCTCGGCAAGCGCGGTACGTTCGAAGCCGTGATGAACCTGCTCTTCCGGGTCGTCGTGAAAGAGGCCATCTTCCTGATCGAGATCGGCTATGGCAAGGATGCCGCCAGAGAGGAGGATGGTTGAAAGGCGATTGAGAAATCCCGCAGTGTCGGCGATATGGTGCAGCGTCATGTTGCTGTAGATCAGGTCAAACTTTTCTTCCGGTTCACCTCGGTGAAGAGGCGAAGAGAGGTCGAGGCAGGCAGTTTCGATGTTTGAAATTCCGGCGTGCCTGATTTTTTCCTGCAGTACGCCAAGCATTTCCCGTGAGGTGTCGATTGCCCGGAGTGATCCCACCAGCGGGGCGATTTCGAGGGTGACGAGACCTGTTCCGCATCCAAACTCAAGCGCATGCATGGTTTTCAGGGGCTCGACTGCCGTGATGATAGCGGTTGCAACCTTCAGGGCAAGCGCACGGCGGCGGGGGTTGTCGTCCCACTGCAAAGCTTCGCTGTTGAATTTTTCAGGACTGTTCCAGCTTTCTGCCATCAGGTTAAGTTAATCAGTGGTGAAAATGGGTGAAAGAAAAATAAAAAATCGGGGGTAAGGTCAAAATTTCAGGGGTACGGGAAAGCTCAATGGTGACGATTTTTTCCCGGTCAGAAATAAATGATGAAGCTCGCAAACTCCATTTAAACAGCAAGAGGGGCGAAAAAAAAGCATCCCGTGCCTGGGGCACGGGATGCTTTGCGGTAAAAAAAAGAACTTACTTTTTCGGTGCAATAGCCGAAGTGACGTTCTGCACCAACTGTCCGGCGGTGTTTGCTGCGCTGCCGACAAGATCGATAGCTGTTTTGCCGATAGGCTCGACAAGCTTTACAACGGCGGTCACACCGCTGGTAAAGAGCTCAATCTGCTGCTGGGCAAGTTTGCTGACGGTGTCGACGAGGCCGCTGATTACGCCTGAGATGTCACTGATTGGATCGTTTGCCATGGTTGTTATTATTTAGGTTAATAAAAGTTTTGAGGAAAAAACTGGTTTCGGTTTGACCATCCTGCCATGCACTTCGCGTGGTTGACCATTATAATGGAAGTTAACACATTTTATGCAATCAAGCCAATAGAAAAACATGGTGGAGGAATGAGAATGCTCTGTTTGAGGAAAAAAGGGAGAGAATAGTTTGCGGAGTTGTTGCATGATCGTAACCGTTCGCCAACACTGTTTTGCTATTCTTGTAACTGTAGAGAAGTTCAGGTTTTTTGCTGGCATTTATAGTCGTAAAAAAAAGAATCGCATGAAAAATAAATGGGGAAAATTTTTTATGCCACTTCCTTTGCTATCCAGAAAGAGAGCTTTTCTCTTGAGGCTTCTCATGCTTCCCAATTTTTTTTTGACCAAGGCTTATGGTATGGAAAATCTTTCGGGTGCAACAAGTGCCAGCATCTATGCTTTCAACCATAACAATTCACTTGAAGCTCTGATGGTGCCAGCTTTTCTTGCCTATCATCTTGGTGGTCGTACTATCAGCTTCGTTACGGACTGGATGTATGGTAAAATTCCTGTTCTCGGTCACTTGATGAACATGAGTGATCCAATCTATGTCTATCACAAACGCTCACCGCTTTTCTGGATTGAGGCAAGTCGCCCTGTAACTCCTCCAGAGAATATTGTGGAGCGATGTTTCCGCAAGATTGGGGAAGGTCGCAGTATCGGGATTTTTCCAGAAGGAAGGCGCAACAGAAATCCTGAAACTCTTGCCAGGGCAAAACCGGGCATAGGTCATATTGCCTTGCGAACAGGAGTTGAGGTGGTGCCTGTGGGTATTGACTTTAACTGCAGGACAACAAAGGGAAAAATTCCCGTTCTCGGACGAACAATAGTCAGAATTGGCCGACCGCTTCTTTTTCAGCAGCAATCCGACGTTTATCGGGCTCTCATGACCGATGCTTCTGCCAGCAGAAGCTGGCGTTCTGAATGCAACCTTATGGCAGCCGACGTCACTCATGAAATCATGCTTTCGCTTGCCTCACTTTCCGGCAAGCGTTACAGTGAGGAGTTTCCAGGAAAGAAAAGCTAACCCATAAAAACACGAGGATCGACTATGTCAAGTGTAACCGTCAGCAGGGTTGAAAGCGCCGGTGATCGTGCCGATGCTCTTGAAGTGGTAAGGCAGGTTTTTTGCGTTGAAAAAAACTGGATCAGCTCGGCTCAGAATCAGATTCCCGAAGAACTTTCCGGGAAAACAGGCATTCAATGGTTTCTGGCTAAAATCAACGGACGAGCAGCCGGGGTGCTTCGTCTTTTGTATGATCCCTCTTTTGATCTTCCCGAAGAGTACGACGTGAAGCTTATGCCGGGTATTGAGATGGAAAAATTGAAGTGCGCCGGAAGATATGTCGAAATCGGAAGGTTTATGATTCTTGAGGAGTTTCGCAAAAACCCCCGCATTGCGCTTCAACTGATGCGGGCGGCCACGGCTGAGGTCATTGAACGGGATTATACTCATTTTATTACTGATGTATTTGAAGGAGAACTGCATTCGCCACTGAATTTTCATACCAGGGTGCTCGGTTTTGAAGTAGTGGGAAAGCATCTTTTTGGTGAGCTGAACTGCAGCTCGACCCGTATTATTTTGACGCTTGATATTCTAAAGCTTTATAGTCGCATCAAGGATAGTCGAAGCAGGATCTACTGCGAACTGACCGATGGACTCAAGGGTCTTTTTGAGCGCAAGGCCGCTCTGCGACATAGTGCGATGTAGAATGCAAAAAGAACAAGCGAATTTTCGCTGCGAAGAGTAAATCAACGGATAGATAACCGCAAAGGGGGATTGCAATGCTGAGGCTTGATGAATTGAAGGGGGAGATAAAAGGGGAGTTTTTCGTGCAGGAAGAGTTGAAAAAGCATGATGTCAAAAAAGTCGAGGCAATGGCTGATATCATTATCAAACCGGCCGGAAAAAAGGAGTTTGTAAAACTGTTGCATTTGCTGCAACAATCCGGATTTCCTCATATCATCATCAACTCCAAAGGGCATGTCGCCTTCCCTGGTAATCGATTTCAGGGCGCTGTGATAGTGACTGATCTGAGGTTATAGAAGGGGTTTGATTTATACACCATCTTGCCAAACACCTGTAACAGTTCCTCAACGGAAGGAATTGTATATTCTTTTCAGACATAAGCTTAACCTTCGGTATCAACAACGTGACAGTAAAAAGTTTTTTTGAGGAAATAATGAAACCACCTTATATATTTTGTCCGGTATGTGGTAAAATGCTTGATCGGGCCACGATCAACGGTCGGGAACGGATGTTCTGCCCTTCATGTTCCTGGGTGCATTATATCAACCCGATTCCTGCAGCAATTGCCTATACCGTCAACCAGAACGACGAACTTCTTGTCGTCAGAAGGGCTCATGAACCGGCACTTGGTGAGTGGGCTCTTCCGGGAGGATTTCTTGAAGCTGGTGAAGAACCCCACGAAGCCTGCCTTCGCGAATTGATGGAGGAAACCTCACTTGACGGGAAAATCGAATGCCTGATTGGACTCTATCAGCGGGAGGTTGAAATGTATGGATCACTGCTTGTCATTGCCTACAAGGTAGTTGTCGCTGACGACTCGATAGCGCTCAATCACGAACTCTCAGAAGGTAATTTTTATCCATTGCATCTTACTCCTGAAGTTCGCATTCCCCTGCACCGACAGATTATCATGGATGCTGCGCTGCAGGAATCCGCGCTGGAAGAATTCGTTCAATGTGGTTGACAATCAGGAGATCGAGGCCTGTTTTCCTCTCTGGGGAAGAGATGCCTGCTGAAGGCAGATAGATTGCTCAAAAATAATGGCGATGCAAGGTTTAGCCAGATCGCATACCGTTATTATTATACGTTTTCAGTCGAGAGCTCTTTTTCTATCTCATGTTCCTCAAATTTGTAGCCATAGCCTCTTACCGTTTTGATCATGCGTCCCGTTTCACCAAGTTTTTCACGAAGCCTGGTAATGTGGGTATCGATGGTTCTTGTGTTGATGGTTCGGTCAACATCCCAGACATCGCTGAGCAGCATCTCTCGTGATTGGGCATCTCCTTTTCTTTTGAGCAGTGCAACAAGAAGTTTGAACTCCATCAGGGTGAGGAGAAGCTCCTTACCCTCAAGTGTTATAATATGTCGGGTTAGATCGACTTTAAGATTCCCTGCCGTAAGCAGTTCTTGTGTCCTCTGTCCCTGACGGCGGTCTCGTTTGAGGATAGCCCGCACACGGAGGTTCAGTTCTCGGGGACTGAATGGCTTGACGACATAGTCGTCGATACCGAGTTCAAAACCGAGAATCCTGTCGATCTCCTCACCTCTGGCGGTAAGCATGATAATGGGCAGATCCTTGTAGCGTTCATGCTGCCTGATTTTCTTGCAAACCTGAAATCCATCTATTCCTGGCAGCATGATATCAAGCAAAACGAGGTCGAAACTTCGCCTTGAGAGCTGATCGAGTGCATTTTCACCGCTTTCTGACAAATGGCAGTTGTAGCCTGCACGTTCGAG
>SZXY01000074.1 GCA_005843805.1 Chlorobium sp. | reverse complement strand
ATATCGACACGCCCGAACTGCCGTTCTGCCGCTTCATAGAGTTGGGTTATGCCTTCCGGGCGGCTGATGTCGGCAGAGAGTGCTCCAACTCGCCCACTGTATTGCTTGAGCTGTTCATGCGCTTTGCGGGTGGATTCGGGTGTGCGTCCGTTGAGCATGACGTTGCACCCTTTTTCAAGAAAGCGGTGCGCAAGACCAAATCCTATTCCTCTTGTGCTGCCGGTAATGACGATGGTTTTTGCCATGTTGTTTGCTGGGTTAAAACGGTTGGCGTATCATGCTGCTGGTTTCAGCCTCCAGATATCTCGATCAGGCGTTTGGCCATTTTGCGGATTTCTCCGGCAATCAGCATCAAAAACCCGCTTTTATCTCCGCCGAGGTTGCAGGTTTCAAGTGAGTTGTAGTAGCTCAGACGGCTTTCGGTATCACCTCCGATATTGGCGATTGGATAGCCAGCGCCCAGAAGCACGAGATTCATGATGAGGCGTGCGGTTCTTCCGTTTCCGTCAATAAAGGGGTGGATGGTGGCCAGACGTTCATGCAGTTCGGCGGCAAGGGTTACCGGATGGAGCGACAAACGCTCTTCATCGTACCACCGACAGCACGCTTCCATGAGGGAGGGTAGCTGCCAGGGTTGTGGCGGGGTATGCCTGCTGCCGGAAATCATGACCGGTACCGTTCGATATCGACCGGCATTGTCGCGGTCAATACCCCTCAGAACAAGTGAATGAATCTGCCTGACCAGTGACTCGCTTAATGGTGTGCCGTTCTGAACCAAGTCGCGCAGAAAGAGCACTGCTTCATGGTGATTGATGGTTTCAAGATGTTCTCGCATCGACTTTCCGCCAACCGTCAGACCTTTATTAATGATGATCTCCGTCTCCCGCAAGGTGAGTGTGTTGCCCTCGATGCGGTTGCTCTCATAGGTGTACTCTATGTCGAGTCCATGAAGAAGAGATGGGTTTTCAAGAGGGCGCAGGGTGTCAAGCTGTTTTTTCAGCTCGTCAATCTCTCCGAGAAGTGCGCTGTACTCATTCATTAGCCGTCATGTTATGCTGCGTAGTGTATCAACCTCAAAGCAATAAGATAAAATTTATTATTTTGCCACCACTCTTATTCCGTCAACAACTCCGTACCGCGTTATGAGCAACAAAAAAGAATTACTCTGGCAGAGCCGCTTTTCGCTTCCTTTTGACCGGGATGCACTTCTCTTTTCGTCATCGGTTCATGTCGACAAGAAGCTCTATCGTGAGGATATCAGGGGGTCGATCGCACATGTTACCATGCTTGCCGAGGAGCATATTGTGAGCGCCAAAGAGGCAGATGAGATCATAGCGGGACTTACGGAAATCGAGGAGGAGCTGACAAGTGGCTCGCTTCTGCCGCACTGGGAGGATGAGGATATTCATACAGTGATAGAGAACCGGCTCAAGGAGAAAATCGGTGCTGTTGCCGGTAAACTCCATTCCGGCAGAAGCCGCAACGATCAGGTTGCAACCGATACACGCCTCTATATGCGCCGTCAGGTCGAGGAGCTTCAGTCGTCTCTCAACGGGTTGCTGAAGGTGCTTGTGGAAAAGGCGGAAACCTATCGCGACACCATCATTTTTGGTTATACGCACCTGCAGCGGGCTCAGCCCATTTCTGCCGGTCATTACTACATGGCTTATTTCAACATGTTCCTGCGTGACCGGGATCGTCTCCGCGACCTCATGAAACGGGTGAACATCTCTCCTCTTGGCGCAGCAGCCTTTGCGGGCAGCACCCTGCCGCTTAACCCGCGCAGAAGTGCTGAACTGCTTGGCTTTGATGATCTCTTTTCCAACAGCATTGACGCAGTCAGCGACCGGGACATTGTTATCGAGTTTATCTCTGCCTGTTCCATCATCATGATGCACCTCTCGCGCTTTTCAGAGGATCTCATTTTGTGGAGTTCCTACGAGTTTGGTTATCTCGAAATCAGTGACGCTTTTGCGACAGGCTCTTCACTCATGCCGCAGAAGAAAAATGCCGATATTGCCGAGCTGGTGAGGGGTAAGACTGGAAGGGTTTACGGCAATCTCATGGCGATGCTCACCATCATGAAAGGGCTGCCGCTCTCCTACAATAGAGACATGCAGGAGGATAAACAGCCCCTTTTCGACAGTGCTGAAACTGCGATTGGATGCGTCACCATCTTTGCAAAGCTGCTGGAAAATACCACGCTGAGAGAGGAAAAACTTGCGAAACTGACGGCGGAAGATCTCAGCCTTGCCACGGAAATCGCCGAATATCTGGTGCGCAAACAGGTACCGTTCCGCGATGCACACCGCATTACGGGCAAAATCGTTACCTGGAGCATCACTTCGGGCGTGACACTGCCTCACATTCCGGTTGAAACGTTCAGGGAGTTTTCGGATACCATTGAAGCGGATATCTACGACTGCCTCAAGGCGGAGGTCAGCGTGAAGTCAAAAAAAACACACGGCAGTTGCTCTTTCGATTCAGTGGCCCTGCAAATCGAAGAGGCCCGCAAACAGCTTTGAAAAGGTGCCTTCGCACCGCTCACTCCCCCGAGCTTGACCGCCGGGGGAAGCTGGCACCTCATGATTTCGGGTTTTCATGCTGATCTGAGCCGTAAAGATTGAGCTGTTTGCGGTAAAAGGCAAAAGCTTCTTCCTGGCGCACTACACCGAGAAGCATTTCGCTCTCTGCATCGAGCACCGGCAGCATATCATAATCGGATATTTCAAAAAGCTTGAGTGCCTCGTCAAGCCGTGAGGTATCATAGAGCACTGGCACATCTTTTTTGACAATATCTTCTGCAATCAGCCCCTCGCCAAAACCCTCTTTGAGCAAAACTCTCATCTCATCGAGCCGGATGATACCTGAAAAACCTCCATTATTATCGACAATAAGAAAACTTGTTTCGGGTGAATTGTAAAAGATATCGATAATAGTTTTCGCGCTTTCGGTATTACTGAACTTGATGAAGTCTGTTTTCATGACATCTGAAATGCTGAGATGCTCTGCAACCGAAAGAGCAATACCAAAACCAACCCTTACACCTTCCTTTTCAAGAACATAGCTTTCCATGGTGTGGCGATAGGCAAGCCTTGCAATGAGGGTGGAGGTTACGGCGGAAAACATGATGGGCAGCACAATTTCGTACTGACCGGTAACTTCAAAAAGAATAAGAATGACGGTGAGGGGCGCCCTCATGATACCAGCCGTCAGTGCACCCATCCCCACAAGGGCGTATGCGCCTGATGTCGCGGTTATTGTTGGGAAAAAGAGATGGACGAAATGACCAAACATGCCGCCCAGCATTGCCCCCATTTTCATCGCCGGAGCAAACATTCCTCCGGATCCTCCGGAACCAACCGTCAATGCTGCAACAACCGGTTTGAGCAGGTAGATGCCAATCATGTTTGCCCAGCTTTCATTGCCTCGCACGGCATTATTGATGGCTTCATAGGTAAAACCGTAGAGTCCGGGAATCCACATACAGATCGCTCCACTCATGAGTCCGCCGATAGCAGGCATTGCCCAGGCGGGAATATTCCATCGTTTCTCCACTCTCTCGAACCACTCTTCGATGGCGTAGTATATCTTGATGAACATGACGGCTGAAAGTCCGGCAAGAATGCCAAGCACAAAATAAAAGATCAGTTCAGTATTCGATACAAGAGAGTATTCAGGCACATGAAATGTTGGCGAATTGCCCAGAAAACTTCTTGAAAGAACAGTGCCGATGACCGCGGCAACCACTATCGGACTGAAAGTTTTTACACTGAAATCTCCGAGCAACACCTCGATAGCAAACATAACACCACCGATGGGTGCATTGAAAACAGCCGCCAGACCTGCAGCAGCTCCGCAACCAAGAAGAGTCCGGGTTTTGTTGGGTGAAAACCGTAAAATCTGGGCTACTGCTGAACCAATAGCGGCCCCAACCTGCACAATCGGAGCTTCTCGACCTCCACCTCCTCCTGTGCCGATACTCAAGACCGAAGTTATGCTTTTGTGAATCCAGAGCTTTCGGTCAATAATCCCGTCATTCTGGGCAACAGCCTTGATCACCGAAGCAAGACCATGACCCGGGCGGGCTTTTACAACAAAAGCATTGTAGAGTCCTACAACAAGACCACCTGCCGCCGGAATGAATGGAAGAATAAACATCCAGTATCGCTCAGTAAAAGGCTTGCCCAAAGAACGAAGAGAAGTAAAACTCATCGTGCTGATCGTCATGATGGCATCATGAAACATTACCGCCACGTATCCGGTCAGAAGACCTACACATACGGCAACGAAAAGAAACGGAATGTCCTGGTTGAGGTTGAGCTGAACAAGGAGATAATCAAGGGTAAGCTTGAAAAAATGCTGTGAACTCCCCTTGAAATATCGGCTGCGCCTGAAAAGGTTATAGAAAAAAGCCAGTGTTTTTCTGCCAAGATTCCCTTTTATGCGTGGTGAATGTTTCATGCATTACGATATTTTCAACGGCGCAGCCCGTCTGGGGCTACGACGTTGTACTTCTGCATCATGGATGCAATGAACCTTATGGAGGAACGGTGCAATTATATCCGTTATCTCTGGAACAATGCCCTAATTCAGTGAAGGAAGTGCCCGGATAACGGTTTGCCGCTGCTTGGCCTTGAGTTCAGCCAGATCGGAAACAACTCCTGCCGACTCGTTGAGCAACACATCCCTGCCGGGAGCTTTTGTTGAGTCCTGTTCGAGAGACCACTGTTTTTCGATCTGCTTGATTGTCTCTATTTCAGATTTGAAGGCTGAATCCTGGAGCGATACCGCTTTTCTCTTGCGAATCTGGTTCAAGGTATTCAAGTCATGCAGATAGCTCTGGTAGAGTCGGTTTTTCGAAGAGCGTTCCTGCTCTTTTTGGCGGAGCACTCCAATCTCTTCCGGGGTGACTTCGCCGCTTT
This sequence comes from Chlorobium sp., assembly GCA_005843805.1. Taxonomy (GTDB): domain Bacteria; phylum Bacteroidota; class Chlorobiia; order Chlorobiales; family Chlorobiaceae; genus Chlorobium. The sequence continues at coordinate 17,487 of SZXY01000074.1, read as the reverse complement.
GCCGGTAAAAAGAACGTGAAGTATTGCTCCATGGCAGACTGCTGGTATAGGTATCCTCACCGATGGTTGATGTGTCGATCATGGAGGGCAGGAAAATATCGGGCACAACCCCTTTGTGCTGGGTACTGCCTCCGGAAATCCGGTAAAATTTAGCGATAGTGAGCTTCAACTGACCGAGTGCAGGCGGTTTTCCAAAAAAAGAAAAAGGTCTGGAAAGCTTTATCAGGCTTTGAACTGTTCCCTTTCCAAAGGTTCTTTCGCCGATGATAACACCACGTCCGTAATCCTGGATGGCCGCAGCAAAAATTTCGGATGCTGATGCGCTGTAACGATTGACCAGCACTGCAAGCGGGCCATTATAGAGTACCCGGCGATCTTCATCCCGAAGTACCATTTTTCCGCCGGTCGCATTGCTGATCTGCACTACCGGACCAGTTGGAATAAAGAGCCCGGTAACATTGACCGATTCTTCGAGCGAACCACCGCCGTTGTCGCGCAGATCGATGACAATTCCATTGACATGCTCGGCGTTCAGTTCGTTGAGAATTCGGGCTACATCTCGGCTTGTACTATTGTAGTTACCGGTGTTTTGCTGCTGACCTTCAAAATCGAGATAAAAGGATGGTATGGTAATAACCCCGATTTTTTCTCCATTCTGCTGGATAATGCTTTTCTTGGCTGCCTGTTCTTCAAGATCGACCTTGTCACGCTGGAGCTGGACTATTTTTGCCGCACCTCTGCCCCCCTGACTTGCCGGAAGGATTTTCAGCCGAACAATGGTGCCTTTTTTGCCACGGATCAGTTTGACCACTTCATTGATTCTCCATCCGGTGACATCAACAATCTCGCTTGCTGTTCCCTGGCCGACACCAACAATCTTGTCCCCTTTTTTCAGCAGGGCGCTTCTGAATGCCGGACCTCCGGGGATCACCTCATTGACTACGGTATATTCGCTCTCGGTCTGAAGTTTGGCGCCGATGCCCTCAAGCGAACGACTCATGTCGATCTGGAAGTTTGTGTACTCGTCAGGAGAGAAGTAGCTGGTATGGGGATCAAACGAGGTGGTCACCGCATAGGTATAGGCCTGAAAGGCATCTTCCGGCTTCTGACGATTGAGAAGATTGAGTCGGCTCGTAAAGCTTTTTGCAAGGGCTTCCCTGATCGTCTTGCTGTTATCTCCTGAATATTTGAGGTTGAGCCACTGGTATTTCAGCTCTTTTTTCCACAGATCGGATAGCTGGCGGCGGTCTGCGGGCCAGGGATCTGCCTTGCGATCAAGATCGAGGGTTTCAGGAATTGAAAAATTGAAATGCGCAGTATCGGCTGCGGCTTTCATAAAGCGCATTTTTTCTTTGGCTCTTTTCAGAAAAAAGTTGTAAACCGCAAATCCTGAATTAGCTTTGCCCGAAAGAAACTCCTCATCAATTCGGGTTCCATACATTTTTCTGAGTGCTTCAACCTCACTTGCAACAAAGTAACTTTTGCTGCCGTCAAGATTGTCGATATAGCGATTAAAAATCTGCTGAGAAAGGGAGTCATTGACTGATACCCTTCTGTAATGGTTCTGCAAAAGGTATTGACTTATATATTTACCAGCCTCCTCTTCAGCGGCTGTCGGTTTGAGGGTGACGACAGTGACGGCTGGAGCAACAGTTCCGGAATTTCCTGCAAAGAGCGGCGAGACACTTCCTAACGTAATAATAACAACAAACAGACTCTTTCTGAGCATTTTAAAAGATGATGATCTAAGGTTAGGCAGCCGCCAGCCATACAGTTCTTGAATGAGAAAACAAATATATTATTTATATTGCGAAGCGCTTGATATACCAGGTTTATATCCGGACAAAAAATCAGCCTTAAAATAATAATAAAGGAAGAGCTTTCAATGCAAAAGGAAAAAATCAGTTATAAAGAACTCGGCCTGTGCAACAGCAGAGAACTTTTCAGTAAAGCAGTGTCTGGAGGTTACGCAATTCCGGCATACAATTTCAATAATCTCGAGCAGATGCAGGCCATCATCATGGCGTGTGCTGAAACCGATTCTCCAGTTATTCTTCAGGTTTCAAAAGGAGCCAGAAGCTACGCAAACGAAACCCTTCTGCGCTATCTTGCCCAGGGAGCAGTTGCTTATGCCACTGAACTTGGTCACCCTGTCCCGATTGTGCTTCATCTCGATCATGGTGACAGCTTCGAACTCTGCAAAGATTGTATCGAGTCAGGTTTTTCTTCAGTCATGATTGACGGTTCTCACCTTCCTTATGAAGAGAACGTCGCACTGACCAAAAAAGTTGTCGAGTATGCCCATCAGTTTGACGTTACTGTCGAGGGTGAACTCGGAGTACTTGCCGGCATCGAAGACGAGGTTTCGGCTGCCCATCATACATACACCCAGCCAGAAGAGGTTGAGGATTTCGTCGCAAAAACCGGTGTGGACAGTCTTGCAATTTCCATCGGCACTTCACACGGCGCCTTCAAGTTCAAGCCAGGTGAAGACCCGAAAATCCGCCTCGACATTCTTGAAGAGATCGAACGTCGTATTCCCGGCTTCCCAATCGTGCTTCACGGTTCATCTTCCGTTCCGCAGGATCTGGTACAGACCATCAACGAGCACGGCGGTAAACTGAAGGATGCAATCGGCATCAGTGAAGACCAGCTCCGCCTTGCAGCCAAGTCGGCTGTCTGCAAAATCAATATCGATTCTGATGGACGTCTTGCCATGACTGCCGCTATTCGCAAAGTGTTCGATGAAAAACCAGAAGAGTTTGATCCGAGAAAATATCTCGGCCCAGCCCGTGATTCTCTCAAGAAACTCTATATCCACAAGATCATTAACGTCCTCGGATCTAACGGAAAAGCATAAACTTTGCTTTAAAAATCAAAAAAAGGCGCTTTTGGAGCGCCTTTTTTTGTGTTCATTCGTTATAAAACCGATACGACCAGTTGACAATTTTATAGAGATGAAACTGCTCGCACTGAAAGCAGCGCATCTCTCAGGCCGGAGTACCGTTCGCACTTTTTTCTGACCGCAGCCGAGAAAACTCCGCTCTCTGCCCAGATTTCAACGCTTTGCTTCGCCCTTGTTATTGCAGTATAGAGAAGTTCCCTTGTCAGGATATCGCCATCGACCGGCGGTAAAATGAGGAGCACCCGGTCAAATTCTGAACCCTGGCTTTTGTGCACGGTCATGGCAAAAGCGGTTTCATGCTGAGGCAGTCGTTCCGGTGGTATTGTGCGAATACCGCCGTCAGGAGCTGGAAAAAAGGCGCTGATCATTCCTCCATTATCCGGATTTGGAAAAAGTATACCGGTATCACCGTTGAAAAGCTGCAGGGCATAGTCGTTCTCTGTCACCAGGAGAGGACGACCCCGGTACCAGCGACTGGTCGGGGTAATGAGAGCTGCCTCAGCAAGAATGCTCTCGACAGCAGTGTTGAGACCACTTACCCCGTAAGGGCCTTCACGGAGAGCGGAGAGTATCCGGAAACGCTCGAAATGCTCAAGTGCCTCGGATGCCGATGCGGTTTCAAGGAAGCTTCGGTAGCCGTCGATGACCTTTTTTGCAAGAGTGTTTCGAAGCTCTTCCCTGCCCGGCAGATCCTGCCAGGCAATTCCGTTCGATTTTTTGCTTTTCAGCATCTCCAGCGCGTCCATCTCCCTGCCGCCATTGACCGAATGACTGAGTTCGGCAATCCCGCTACCCGGCTGAAAACGGTAGTTTTTTTCAAGCATTACCAGAGATCCTGAAAGCGGTGAATCATCTCTTTCCTCTCCGGCGCGGCAAATATCGCCAAGCACTGCTCCTGCTTCAACCGAAGCAAGCTGATCGCGGTCACCAAGAAGAACAAGACGGGCTTCTGGCCTGAGTGCCGTTAAAAGGGCATGCATCAGCGGAAGAGCGACCATTGATGCCTCGTCTATAATAACGACATCAAAAGGAAGAGGGTTCTTTGCTGAATGGCGAAAGCGGGTCGACTCCTTAAAAGTGCCAAGCAGTCGCTGAATCGTCACGACATCGTCCGGCATTGCTGACCTGATCTCATCTGTAGAGTCGATGGTTCGCCTGATGTCACTCACAGAGGCTTTAAGCCGTGCTGCCGCTTTTCCTGTCGGTGCAGCCATAGCTATCCGAAGCTTTTTTTCACCCGCCTGCTCAAGCAGCAGCGCAAGAATACGGACAACCGTCGATGTTTTGCCTGTTCCGGGCCCTCCGGAAATAACACAGAACTGCCGATGCAGGGCAATGGAGGCCGCCTTTTTCTGGAGATCGATCTCGCCCTGTTGAGCCTCGGGAAAAAGCAGGTCAAGAGCTTCATGGAGTTTTGCCTCATCAACAATGCCAGATGAAGCAGAAGCTTTTTGCAGAATCAAAGCGGCAACTTCCTGCTCATAAAGCCAGTAGCGGTAGAGGTAGAGGCGTCCTGAAGCATCGAGCACCAGCGGAGAGAATTGTCCCGGAAACCCTGTGGTTGAGAAACCCTTCACCAGCTCCTGCAGAGCATCGAACCCCGGCAGCAGCAACTCTTTTCCATTAAGCGCAAAGGTTTTACCGGCAATATCATGCAGATTGAGACAGATGTTGCCCTTACCGACTGCACAGCTTGCCATCGAAACAACAAGCCGGAAAATATCGCCGGTTGGTTCAATGGTTTGCCTGCAGATAAAGGCTGCAAAATGGCGATCGATCAACCGCTCCTGAAACTCTGTGCTCACCCGGCTATCCTCCCTGCTCGATCAAAATGTTTGTCAACTCCCGAATTAACCCGTCATCCGGTCGGTCACGGAAAAATCCCGTTTTTTCGCCACTATTCTGGCTCACCCCGCGAAGAAAAACATAGATCACTCCGCCAAAATGCTTGCTGTAGCTGTACCTTTCAATCCGCAGCGAAAGATAGCGGTTGAGCGCCACGCTATAGAGCAGGTACTGAAGCGGGTAGAGGTTTGTATCCATTGCTTTTTTCATCTTCTCTGGCCCGTAATCCTCAAGGGTGTTGCCGAGATGGTTTGATTTCCAGTCAAGCAGGTAGTATCGGCCCTTCACTTCAAAGACCATGTCCATGAAGCCCATCAGCATACCTTTGACCGGCCTGAACTGCAAAACTTCCGCAAGTAAGGCAAGATCAACACCACCAGGAATCACTCCGTGCCGGGCAAGCACTTCTCCAAGAATGGAGGGAGTTACAAAGCGGAGAGGAAAGAAAAACTCAAGTTCCGTGATCCAGCTTCCTTTTTTCAGACCGCCAAGCATGAACTCACCCTCTGGCGATGCAAGCGGCGTGGTGATCACATTCTGAACCATAGAGGAGAGAACGCTTTGCCACTCCAGTCCGTAATCGTAACGCTCCAGCCCTTTTTCAACAAGATTGCGCACCTCATCTTCCGATGGTGAGTTGAAAGAAAGCTCTTCGAAAATCCCGTGCATGAATATGCCGGCCTGGGCTCCCCTTGGAAAAGAAAAGATGCTCTTTTCACCGGCAGTGCTCAAGGGTTGTTCCGAAAGTGCCTGTGGTTCGTCCCGGTCAGGCAGCTCGACATGCTTCTGTTCATGACGACTGAAAGAGGTAAAACTCGACACTCTCCACCCTGTATCAACGATGCCGCTGAAGCTGCGCAACAGAAGCTCTTCACTCTTGACTGTGGAACTGCCAAAAAGTGGGGTTTCGCTCTCAAGAGCCCCATGCGTCACCATTTGAAAACCAATAGAGCCCTCCGAACTTCCAGCCAGAGATTGCAGTTCAGAAGCCATCCTGTCTGCCGTCAGCAGTTTTGCTTCCTCAGCCAGAGCGGTGGACTGGTTTTGTGCTCTCCTCGCTTCATCGGAAGCATGAAGAAGATAGTTGATTGGCGAACTGTCTGATCTTGTTTTGCCGCTGAAAAGGTAGCAGCGATACTTGGCTCTTGTAAGGGCAACATAGAGCAGGCGGAGGTTTTCGGCCAGCGACTCTTTCTCCGCAATCGAGCGGTGGCGAAGAAACTCCCCAGACCCAAAATCATGCACCAGTTGCCACTCATCATTATGGAAGGTGAGTACCTTTCCGCCGCCGCCCGACCCGCCCCAGAGAAATGGGCAGAAGACCACCGGGTACTCAAGTCCCTTGCTGACATGAACGGTCAGGATTTTTACCGCCGCTTCGTCAGTTTCCAGTCGTATCTGGTACTCCTCAGCCTGCTCCTCCTTGCCAAGTTGTTCGCTGAACCAGGAAACAAGCCCTTCCATGCCAAGGCCACGTTCATGTTCCTGTCGGTGCAGCAGCTCAAAACAGTGCAGAAGATTGGTCAGTCTCCGCTCTCCGGAGTTGTCCGGAGAGGCGAGCAGACGACCCCGGACACCTTCCCTTGCCATAAGCTCCCGGCTCATCACGATAACCCCACGTTCGAGCAAGAGATGGTGGTAAAAGCTGAACTCTCTCAGGCACTTGCTCCATGACGTTTCATCTTCAGAGAGTGAGGCAATATCGTTTCCCGATCGGCCAAGAATATCGGTCACCAGCGCTACACGGATTTTCCTCTCGCTGCCCGGATCAACAATGGCAGAGAGCAGAATGCGCAGCTCTTCAGCCTCCCTTGAAGCAAAAACACTCATATCGCTTCGCATGACCCCGGCAATCCCCCTCGCCCTGAGAGCGTTCAGAACAAGCGCCGCCTGGCGGTGTGTACGCACAATAACGGCAATATCACCGGCAGCAAGAGGTCGATCTCCTGAGAGAATGTCACCCTTTAGCCCTTCAAGCAAAAGACGTTCGATCTCACCTGACACACCCTCTGAGGCAAGGCTGTTTGCCTCATCAACCGTCAGAACGCCATTTTTTTTGTCACCGGAATCCATGAGCCAGATCTGAAGCGGTGGTTTGTCGGCATCATCACTTTGGTCGCCTTGCGCTTCCCTGTTACCCGGCATCAGCGGGTGATATGCTATTTGGTCGTAGAGAAAAGGTTGTTTGCTGTTCTCAAAAAGGGTGTTGAACGCATGGAGCAGCAACGGATCTGATCGCCAGTTCTCCGTCAGGGTAAATCGCTTCTCCTCTTTCACCTCACGTGCAGCCCTCATATAGGCGAAAATATCAGCACCACGAAAGCTGTATATCGCCTGTTTCGGATCGCCGATCAGAAAGAGCGGAAGGTAAGAGCCAGCATAGATTCGCCTGAAAATCTCGTACTGCACCGGGTCGGTATCCTGGAACTCATCGATGAGCGCGGCATGGTACTTCTGCCTGAGAAGGTCAGCAAGAATATCCCCCCCGCTTTCAGACACCAGCGCATGATAAAGATCTTCAAGCAGGTCGTCGAAAAAGCGGATATTGCCTGAGCGCTTGCGAAGAGGCAGCTTTTTTTGATAAAAGCTCACCAGCTCAGCCTGCAGTGCAAGAAATCGCTGACCTGCCGCATCATGCAATTGCTCGCAACTCTCGAAAAATGGGTGTTGCGGCGGGCTGTTTTTTTGCTTGGTTCCATCTCTGATAACGCTCGTGGTAAACTTCTCAAACCCTTCCAAAAGATCATAGGGATTGCCACCTTCCACGAATGCGTCCATTCCTGAAAAGAGCGCTTCAAGCAGGTCGAAACGGTAGGTATCGGCAGACCTTTTCAGCCCCTTGTCGTTCAGCAGAAGCTGGGTTATGGCGTTTTTTTCATCCTGCCACATCCGGCCAATCTCCTCATAAGCTGCACTGCACTCCTTTTCAAGCGCGGCAATCTCCTCAACGCTGAATGAAGGAATAATGAGGCTTCCCGTACCGGTATGGAGGCTTTTCAGAAACGCCATGAAGGAGGCAGGAGAGTAGCGCTTCCGTAAAGCGTAGCCAAGGAATGGGGCTGGTTCTCGGAAGAAGTGCATCCGCCAGAAATCATCGACAATCTCACCAAGCAGTTTGCTCTGATCGGTCACCAGCTCTGTATCGTAGAGGGAGCCACTCTCAAAAGCGTTATCCTGCAAAGCCCGAAGACAAAAGCCGTGAATCGTGAAAATCGAGGCCGTATCAAAGGCCGAGAGTGCCCGTTCAAGAATCTCCCGCTCTCTTTGCAATTCGCCGCCACCATACTTCCGGCAAAGCTCCTGAAGAAATGGGTCACCCTCTTCTCTCCCCTCCATCACTTCAAGCGCCTCACGGATACGGTTACGGATTCGAGAACGAAGCTCCTGTGTTGCCGCCTCGGTATAGGTAACCACCAGAATCTCTTCAGGAAGCAACTCCTTTTCCAGCAAGAGACGCAGATAAAGCGAAGCAATGGCATAGGTTTTCCCCGTCCCGGCACTCGCCTCGATCAGGTTCATGCCCGACAGATCTACGGTTGTGTGGTTCAACCGTAGGGACACGACGTCGTTATAGGACACGCCGTGGCGTGTCCCTACGTTGTCATTTTGCGTCATTGCAGATATAAAATTGATCCTCACACCATTTCGCAGGGTTATTCACAATATATTCTGCAATGGTTTGAAAAGATTGTTGGTCACGGATAATATGGTCATGAAACCCTGGTTGCCATTGAAAACAATCGTAACCGTTTTTATTACACCATCGTTTTATGGATGATTTATATTGATTGATGATAATTGAAATTGAACCCGCCATTGGTTTTCTGAATGATCTTGGGGATATACCACGCACGGACATGCCGTGGCGTGTCACAAAAAACATTCCCTGTTGTGACAACAAACGGTTACAAAATACAAACCCGCCTGTGAATAATCGTATCCATTCAGGCGAACAGAGCGTCGGTGGTGGATTTGAGGATTGTATGTCATTGTCGATTACATCACGGGTTAACAGATTCCACCATCGGCCCGACCAATTCAATCGCCAGTGCGCAAAATTCACGATCGAAAGGATCTCCAGACCCAAAACAACGATGGATAGCCGGATCAGAACCCTCGCCCGGACGGTTGGTGAAACTCTCGTCTCGCCACTCCTTTTGCGCCGCTTCAAGACTCCCCTTTGTAGCGTAAGCGAAGGAAGAGCGCGGGAAAAAGCGGAGAGGCTTCGAGAGCCCCATCCAGTATCCCTGAAGGAGCTTTTCCAACTGGATGGCAGCGTCAGGTAGTTCCAAAAAGTGTTGTGCATCGTCAGTCATGACCAGCCATGTTTCTTTCGGATATCCAGCCGAAGCTGTTGTGTTGAGCACCAGATGCTCTATCCAGCTCCGCATCCGGTCTTTCATTTTCATGGTGGCACAACGGTAGTGCAAAAGGCCGCTTGGCCAGACTTGATCCAGTTGACCGGTCAGGCGAAACTGGCCAAGTTGAAAATCGACCTCAAGCGGCGGAAGCGCGGCTGCCCTGCCGGTTTTTTCCTGCACCACTCCGGCAAACTCCTGCACCTCATTCACGATCTTGCGGAACACCTGCTCTCCATGCCGTGCCGGAGGAAGTATACCCCGGCTTCTGAGAAGCGGCAGAAGCTCATTTGCATCTCCCCCTGCCAGTTCTCCCTCCAGAATCTCCTGTTTGATGCTGTACAACTCCAGCCCCGCAACTGCAAAAGGTTCACGATCTTCGAGCGGCAGAGCCACTCCATCGAAACGGATACCAAGTCGCTGTTCAAGAAAAAAGGCTGCCGGGTTGTCATAGAAGCGGAGCAGCATTTGGAGCGGCACCGTTCTCCACTCTGCTGGCAGTTCATCGAGAGGTGTTTCCATAAATGGGCGCGATACCTTCTGAGCACGCTCTTTTTCAACAAGCGCCCTGTAATTTTCAGTTGAATAGCTGAAAAGCGGAGAACCTTTGGTAAAATATGCCCGATTGAAAGCCTGCAGGCGGTGCCTTACCACCAGATGCTCCTCAACGGAATTGCCATCCGCAAACGAGAAGCCTCTCCGGACAGCATCAAGCAGCTCGCTCACCAGCACCGAAGGAGGAATTTCGCTGTTGTCCCGAATACTTTGGCCCACATAGCTGATGTAGAGAATATCGCGAGCCGAGAGAATCGACTCAAGAAAGAGGTAGCGATCCTCATTGCGCAGGGAACGGTCGCCCCGGCGAGGTTCAAGAGCGATCAGGTCAAAACCGTTTGGACGATTCTGGCGGGGAAAGGCAGAGTCGTTCATGCCAACAAGCGCTACAACCCGAAAAGGAATGCTCCGCATCGGCAGCATGGCGCAAAAGGTGATGCCTCCCGTCATGAACCCAAGCCCCTGCTCTTTTTGCTCAAGGTGAGCTTTGAGCCATGAAAACATAACCGCAGCTCCGATCTCTCCGCTGAATGCCGAAGATTCGGCAATCTCACCAATCTGTTCGCCAACTGCTGCAATTGTCGCATACTCCCGTTCAGACGACAGTTCCGGGCTTATAAAATCGGAGAGAAGTGCCTGAAAGGCTGTGCGCCACTCATCAAGAGAGCGAGGCCGCTCAAGGCTTTTGAGAAAGAAATCAATCTGGTTGACAAACTCCGCAAATTTACCGAGGGTTTCCGCCAGAGAACCCGCCAGATCATCGTAAGGCAGAATACCATTAAAGAGCCTGTTTTCATCCGGCATGGCATAGCCAAGCAGCAGTCTGTCAATCCCTGCTTTCCAGGAATTTTCCCGGTAGGCAGGCAACTCCCTTTCCCGGCGGCTCTCCTCATCCATGCCCCATCGAATCCCGCTCTTCTCTATCCAGCCCCGGATAATCTCCAGCTCATCCTCATCAATGAGAAAACGGCGGCTGACCGGCGGCAAAGCCAGAAGATCAAAAAGCTCCGAAGCGCCGAGGCGGCTGCCATGCAGCTCAAGCAGCTTCAGCACCGCACTGGCAATCTCCCCCTCGTTCATCAACCTGCGGTCAGCTATTGAGTAATGCAATGGGGACGTACTATCGCCACCACCACCAAAAACGCTTGAAATATAGGGTGCATAACTCTCGATATCCGGGGTCATCACCACAATATCCCTCGGGCTAAGCTCACTCTCGTGATCGAGCATGGCGAGAATGTTATCGTAGAGCACCTCGATTTCTCGAAGCGGACTGTGGCAGGCGTGTATTTGCAGCGAACGGTCGCTGGCGTCGATCTCCCTCAGATCACCTTCCTCCCCGGTACCCGAAAGGTTCAGCATATCGGACTGCAAAGCATGAAGCAGCGTTGCCTTTCCCGGCTCCTTATAGCTCTCCTCCTGGGTCAACGCTGTTTCGCCAAGATCGAGAATCATGTCGGAAAAATCCCGACCAATGGTACCCAGCGAAGCAAGCAATGGGTTTCCCTCGGTGCGAAGGGCACGCTCGGGTTCAGAGAGCCTTGCAGCAGCTTTTCTCGAAATAATATCCCCCCAGTATTCACGGGTTGGACTCAGAAGAAAGAGGTTCACCTCCGTCACCCTCGAAACAACCGAAAGCACATCGAGGTGAAAGTTCGGCAGGTAAGAGATACCAAAAAGTGCAATCCGTCCCGGTATTTCTATCTCTTCCATTGATGCAGGTTTAAACTCCCGACAGAACCTCTCCTTAAGCTTGCCCCGGTGCATTCCTGCCTCTCCAGAGGTCAGCTTTCGCCATAACATTGCCTGCCAGCCTCCTTCTACTGAGTGCTCATCTGCCGCTTCCCAGCCAATAAGCATCTCAGAACGATAGAGGGTGTACTGGTCAAAAGTATCGGCAATTTTGGAGGAAAGCTGAAAAAGCTTGAGACCTTGAGGATCATCAGCCAGGTAGTGGCGCAAGGTGCCAAAAGGCTCTGTGTTGAGCAGTTCCGGCAGAATACGCATGATCTTCCAGCTCATCACCTCCGGTGCAAAAGATGAGGAATCAGTCTGTGCAGGAAAGAATTTCCCGAACAAATCCTGCACCATTGCGTTTGGAAAAGGGTAACTGCCATTTGCCCAGACGCCGAAACGTGAAGCAAGCTCCATCGAAAGCCAGCGCTGCATCCCCCTGCTCTGCACAACAATTACCTCCCTGGTGAACGCAGAGGCAAGCGGCCTATGGAGCTTGGTTGCAAGGGTGTCAACCAGAACTTCCATCCGGTTGCTGGTGTAGAGATTAAGTGGCATGGAGAGAGAAAAAATGGTGCTTTGTAACCAAGCTCATGCAGAACAACAACCAGACATCAATTACTTGAACGATGTTTGACTGTAACCTGAAAAAAAACCTGCCGCAATCAGCTTGTTTATCAGCTTGCCGGATAAAAAAACTGCCTACTGAAGTATAGCAAACAATTGCAGGTCATCAAACACTTTGCGCCCATCCCCCTGCCGCGTGAACCATCGTCCCGATCAGCTCAACGGCAAGAAAGTTCCTGCACCGTTGAGTTCTGAAAGGGATTGAGTACAAAAAGCGGGCATACTTTTCTTCCGGGAAAACAAGCCTTTCTGATTCCATCATCATGATCAACCGAACTACCCTCATTACCGCATCGTTTAACTTCACCAAATGGGCTGAAAAAAAAGAATAACGAGAGCCTTTTGATTCTGAAAAATCACATCACTCTGGTTAATGAGTAGATAAAGTTTTGAACGTCCCATGTTCATCTCCAGACAACTCCCTGGCTGCAAATTTCAGATATATTGAAAATTACTCATGCCATTTACCAGCAATTGCCGTTATTGAAGTAACAAATCCGGCGAATTGTTGCTCAAGTTGCTTACCCGAATCCACAATACCATCGAACCGGGTTGAACAGCACTCTCTCATGTTGACATTGGGAACACTCACAGCCCCGGTCATATACTTCTGCATTGAAGGATTAACATCAAACGGCAATGAAAACAGACCCTGTCTACATCTTCCGCAAAACCTGGGCCACCTACCAGAAGGTTATTAAAAACAACCTCATGTTTCATCGGGAAATCTTGATTTCGGTCAGGGAGCTGCTCGAAAGCCGACCGGGACCACTCAATGTTCTCGACCTGGGATGCGGAGATGCCACCCATATCGGCAAGGTACTGACCCCTGGTCAAGTGTCGGAGTACTGCGGATGTGATCTTTCTCCCTACGCTCTCGATGTTGCCCGAAAGAACCTGGAACCTTTCGGAATCAGTGTAAATCTGCTTTGCAGGGACATGGTTGCAGTGCTAAAGGATGCTCCCGAAAACCATTTCGACGTGGTATACTCCGGCTATGCTTTGCACCACCTCTCCACAGAGGAAAAACAGACTTTTTTCAAGGAATGCCGACGTACCTTGCGCGAAAATGGTTGCGTAATCCTTGTGGATCTCATGCTTGAAGAGGGAGTGGCCCGGCCAGCATATCTCGACAGTTACAACGGAGTGGTGGCAAAGCATTGGAAGGCCCTTACCCATAACGAACGGGATCAGGTTCAGGAACACATCAGGAACTGCGATTTCCCCGAAACCCCGTCCGTCATCCAGATGCTGGCCAGTAACGCTGGACTGACAAACTGCCGGAGGCTGGAAAAACGTACATGGCATGAAGCCTGGTTGCTTCAGTAGAAATGCTTCATGATTGCTGATATGCTTAGCTTCAGCAATCATCGCGTGGGCTGGCGCTTCCCGCTCAAAAAGGCGATGACATCGACAATCAAGAAGTACCAGTTTGTGGTAGCGTCATCGAAGTGAAGTAATTTAAACCCACTACCTGGGTGATTGCTAATTTCCGGCCATAGTCCTTCTGCCATCAGCCAAAATCAAAGGCGCATGGTTTAATGTTGTGAACTTATTGCGGGCAAGCAGCCTTGGCAATACTGAAGCTCATCAATTGCAGAAGGTTCGTAACCTTTTTTCACATTCTCATTTTGGGGAGCATTGTCATTATTTTACATTGAAAGAAAAGAAAATTTTACCAAGTCGATCACTGATAGGAAAGGATTTTCTTTTCTGAGAAAACTGTGCACAATTAAGCGATGCGTTTTTGAAAACATTTCATTAATTACACAAGTAAAGGAGAAAGCTTCCAATGAGAAATTACACGGCAATTGTTGAACGCTGTACGGAAACCGGGCTTTTTGTTGGATTCATTCCCGGATTCCAGGGAGCACACTCGCAAGGGGAAACCTTGGATGAACTGCATAAAAACCTTCAAGAAGTCATCGAAATGCTGCTTGAGGATGGAGAACCAGTTCTGGAAGCAGAATTTATTGGCACTCAAAATATTGTTGTGGCCTGAACATGGGACATTTACCCGTTCTCAAACCTCGCGAGATTGTTGCCTTGCTTGAAGCACTGGGATTTAACGAAATTCGACAACGGGGTTCTCATAAGCAGTTTCGCCACCCTGATGGCAGGTGTACGACGGTTCCATTTCATGCAGGACGAGACGTTTCACCGATTTTCTCCGTCAAATTGCAAAAGATATTGGCTTAACGGTTCAGGAACTCCTTGACACCAAAGCCTGACATTATTTCCCCATTCGCGCAATCTGTTGCATAATTTTTCCCATCTGAAGATTTCAATTTCAGTTGTCGACAAACTGTCTACTACTCAAGGCGACTTTTTAACTGATCTAAACGTGACCGCAGGGAAGCAATCGAACTCACTATTCCTCCACTGAAAGTGTATGTATAATTTGCAAAAACAATCGAAAAACGATAGCTTTTGCAAACTATACGCGCAATAACGCCATGTTGTCTGACGAAATTTCACAATTCGCTGCTGAAGGAATATCCACCTTCAGCTTTATCGACCTTGAACAAAGGATCAGCTCTTCCCCTGCTGCACTCAAGTCAGCTTTGCGCCGTTTGATGAAAAAGGGAGCAATCGCCATGCCTCATCAGGGGTTTTATGTGATTGTCCCCCCTGAATATCGATCAATGGGATGCCGCCCGGCAGAGCAGTTCATTCCTGAACTGATGGACTATCTCGGAGAATATTACTATGTCGGGCTATTGAGTGCTGCCGAATACCATGGTGCAGCTCATCATCGCCCCCAGGTTTTTCAGGTGATGGTAGCCAAACCCAGAAGACCCATCATATCTGGAACGGTGCAGGTCAACTTCATTGTGAGAGGTAATATCAAGGCCATTCCAACTCAAACACGCAATACGGTATCCGGCATTCTGAAACTCTCATCTCCTGAAGCCACAGCCTTTGATCTCGCAGGGTATTACAGGCATTGTGGATGGCTGGATAATGTTGCAACGGTTCTGTCGGAGCTGGTCGAAGTAATCAATCCCGAAAAGTTGGTGACGGTTGCTCAACTGTCACCGATAGCCTGGGCACAGCGGCTGGGTTATTTATTGGAAATCGTTGGATCTGAGGAGATATGGCTACCATTGGCAGAGTATGTCAAGGCTAAAAATCCTGTACGCTCACCCCTTCTGCCATCAGCCCCAATCAAAGGGGCGATCTTTAACAAGCGCTGGCAAATTTATGTCAACACCAAAGTGGAAGCAGAGATTTGATACCTCAGGCATACATTATTGAATGGCGCAAAAACGCACCTTGGTCACAGCCTTCTCAAGTTGAACAGGATCTCGTGATATGCAGGGCACTGATAGAAATATTCAGTAACCCTTTTCTGGCAGAAAACCTTGCATTTAGGGGAGGAACGGCTCTCTTCAAACTGCACATGCCTCCTGTCAAATATTCCGAGGATATTGATCTTGTTCAGGCTAAAGCTGGTGCTATCGGACCGATCATTGACGCTTTGAGGGAGCGCCTTGATCATTGGTTGGGTGAACCGAAACACAAGCGTAGCGAAGGGCGAGTGACATTGCTTTACCGATTTTCCTCTGAAGATAACCTGCCTTTACGGCTCAAGATAGAAATCAACACTCGTGAGCATTTTACCATTCACGGCTTTCAGCAACACTCATTCGCCATAAAATCACGCTGGTTCACCGGCAATACCACGATTCTGACCTATTCGCTCGAAGAGCTCCTGGGAACAAAACTCCGCGCACTCTTCCAACGCAAAAAGGGAGGAGACTTGTTTGATCTTTGGTATGCCCTCAACAAAACAAATCAACCCCCTGATACAAAACTGATAATTGACTCTTTTCTGAAGTACATGGACTATGCTGACCACCAAATCACTCGCGCCATATTTGAGCAAAACCTTCTGGAGAAAAAAGAGGATCTACAATTTTCTGGCGATATCACCCCATTACTGACAGCAGAAATTTCTTGGGATTTTTCCATCGCTTTCGACGACGTCATGAACCGATTGATCTCGACTCTTCCCGGTAGTCCGTGGCAAGGTTATAGTAATCATTGATATCTGCTGGTTGCATATTCCTTTTGAACTGTCGACAAGCTGTCTACAGTTCAAAGACTATTCACGATCGTGGTTAACCTGTTATATTCTAAGGTAGATAAAGTCCGGTAACACCTTCAGAAAACACGCTACCATGCGCCAACGCCTGGTCACACAGGCATGACTTTTTCTGCTTCTGATGACCCTGAAGATTTGCTCGGCAGCTTTCTCTGCTGACGCCACCCAAAACTGGCCGTCACCTTGTGCCATTGCAGTATCAACAAAGCCAGGCATAACCTCTGTCACGATGATTGGTAATTTCAACTTCACCGCCTTCTTTCTCAGCCCTTCCAGATAATTCGAGACAAAAGCCTTCGATGCAGCATAAGCCGGGCAGCTCTCACTCCCCCTCAGAGCCGCAACAGAGGAGATACCAACCAAATGGCCTGAACCTTGCGAAATGAAGTGCTCCATTGCCACATTGGCCACAGCAGCAAAACCAGTGACATTGACGCTGATGGTTTCTCTCTCTTTTTCCCACTCAAGGTCAGTATTGATGAATCCAACTCCCGAACTTATGACAACAAGATCAACTCCGTTCATCTCATGAATAAGTTCCTTAAGAAGAGGCATCGCCTCAGATGGTTGCGAAACATCTATCTGCTTCGTGAACGAAGTAACCGCGAGTTCTTGCTGGAGGCTCACCAACAGATCAATACGCCTGCCAACGAGTCCAGGAGAGTACCCGTTTTTTGCGAGCACTTTTGCAAGCTCCCGGCCAATGCCGGATGATGCCCCGATAATTATTGCTTTAGGCATGACCGTTCATTTATCCGTGCAGGAAGACAGGCCAAACATTGTTTGGATTTATCTCAATGATAAATAAAGGCAGATGGATATTGTCAAGGATTTTGGTGAAAGAGGCATGGGATGCCGAAGAATGGCGTATTTTTTATCAAGCCGATGGAGAAGCACGTCCAGCCAACCATCTCTTGAATGATATTTGACTTTCACCTGAAAGCTTGCCAAGTAATAAACCCTCAACACTGATATCCTCATCAAGCTCCTCCCAATGAATACCATACCCGCTCCCAATCAGACGCCAGTTCTCACGTTCTGAATCTGTTGCATGCATAAGACGTGGATACCATGCAAGCAGAACCGTAATAGATCGTCCATCGCTCAAATCAACAGATAAAGCATCAGACGTCACGGTCACATGCTCCACTGCAGACAGATTGAGTTCAATTGTTGAAGTAACCATACCAAGCCTCCAGTAAATGCTGTTGATATTCAATGATGATTATTTGAATCCTCGCAATTTCATGCCTTGAAAAACCACCACTACTCTGCAAGCGTACCGGGTCAAGCCAAAACTTGGCAAGGTTGTCATCACGTTCAACATGAACATGTGCGGGTTCACTTTTATCACC
>SZXY01000009.1 GCA_005843805.1 Chlorobium sp. | reverse complement strand
GCTGCATCTTTTATCGTTTTGGGCCAATGTGATTTATTCTGCATAACAAAAGAACCGGGTAATAATCGTTGAGGAAATCTTCTACCACTCTCAAAACTTTTGGCAGGGATGCGGGGGAAACCCGGCTTGCAATATACGATATTTCCGACGTAAATGGCACAATTCGCAAAATGATATCAATAACGGCTTTTTTTGCCGAATGATAGAAAGAGTGCGGCTATAAGCTAACTATCCCTATATTGGCCACCTTGACGATTGTTTGTAACCTTTTTTTTCACAATAACTATAACAAAAAAAATTATGGCCCATACCATTATTGATACCTGCATCTTTTGCGGAGCCTGCGAACCAGAATGTCCGGTACACGCCATTTCAGGCGGAGAGGACACCTATATCATCGACAAAGCGCTCTGCGTTGACTGCGTTGGCCACAATGACGCTCCGGCATGTGTCGCGATATGCCCGTCAGAGAGCATTATCAAAGCCTGAAGCAAACCAAAGAGAAACTGATTGCAGTTAAAGCAAACTCCTGAACCTGAATATTGAGAGCCGTGCTGACACAATCCAGGCTTCCTTTTTGAAGAAATCTCCCCATTGAACAAGTGAATGGAATTGGAGGACAAAAACCGGGATAATTCCCGGCTTTTTTGTGCCCATAAGCAGGCTTTTTCGTATGTTCCTGCATTGAGCTTTTATTCTGTCTCGTAACTTTCTTGCGGCATGCAAGCCGTAATTTGTTATAAAACATAACAATACCATGATTATCAAGCAATTGTCGGTGTTTCTCGAAAACAGGACAGGGCGGCTGACCGAGCTGACTGGCATCCTTGCCGCCAATGACATCAATATCTCGGCATTCAGCATTGCCGAGACTGCCGACTATGGCATTTTGCGCATGATTGTCGGTCGGCCTGAACTGGCTGCCGAGGTGCTGAAAAAGAATGGCTTTGCCGTCAAAATCACCGATGTGGTGGGCATGATCGTTCCCCACAGGCCCGGCGGTATACACAAGGCACTGCAGATCCTCTCGGACAACAATGTCGCCATCGACTACATGTACGCTTTCGCTTCAGGTGAGTGCAAGGCAACGGTAGTCATCAGGGCGGAATCGCTGCAAAAAATTATCGAAGTCCTGCGGGAGCACAAGCTGGAGTTGCTGCAGGAAGGGGATGTCTATCAGGTGTGATCAAGAAAAAGGACAACAGGGACTTCAGCGACTTCAGAGAAAGTAAAGAGAAGGACAACCTCTGGATTTCTCAGGATCGCGCTATAAAAAAACAGAATACCAAATCATGCCAAGGTTCTCTAAAGCGGTATCGTCACTTCGTTCTTCTGAAATCAGGGATCTCATGACCCTCGCTTCGAGACCCGACATCATCTCCTTTGCAGGAGGAATGCCCGGCAACGAACTCTTTCCCGTCAAGGAGGTCGAAGAGCTTTTTCGGGAACTTGACATCAAAAAAAAGCAGGCCGCCTTTCAGTACGGACCGACTCCCGGCCTCCCGTCACTCCTTGAATCGCTGAACGGGTTTCTTGAAAAAAAGGGACTTCCGGTAAAAGAGAACCGTCTGCTCATCACCACAGGTTCTCAGCAAGGGCTCAACCTGCTCGGAAAAGCCTTTATTGATCCAGGGGAGCCGGTTCTGGTCGAAAACCCCTGCTTTATCGGGGCCCTCTCCGCATTCCGCTCATACGAGGCAGAGCTGAGAGGAGTTCCGGTTGATAGTGACGGCATTTCAATGAACGCGCTGCATCGGGAACTCGAGAGAAAAGAGAAGCCGAAATTTCTCTATATCACCCCCTACTTCCACAACCCTGCCGGGCTGCTCTACACCACCGAACGCAAGGAGGTGCTTATTCGGGCACTGCAGGGTAGTGACATTCCACTCATCGAGGACGACGCTTACGGTGACCTCTACTTTTACGAAGAGGATAGAGAACGCCTCCGTCCCATCAAGGCAATCAATCCGTCAGGAATCGATGTCTGCTATACCGGCTCATTTTCGAAAATCCTCGGCCCCGGCCTTCGGCTTGGATGGATGCTGGTTCCTGAAGAGATATACGGAAAATGCGAACTCATCAAGCAGTCCGCCGATGCCTGTTCACCAAGCTTCACCCAGGTACTTGCCGACGCCTTCATCCGCTCTGGCCAGATATACAGTTATGTCGAAAGTGTGCGCCAGGAGTACAAAAGGAGGGCTGACGCTATGGTTTCCGCTCTCACTGAGTACCTGCCGGACTATGTGCAGTGGAACAAACCACGTGGTGGATTCTACATCTGGCTCACCCTGCCCGAAGGGGCTGATGCCACCAAAATCATGATGCTGGCCATAGAAGGTGGCGCAGTCTTTGTGGCAGGAAAAACGTTTGACCCGGCTGGAACACGCAACAACTCGCTGCGCCTCTCATACTGCAACAACACCCCGCAGCAAATCGCCGAAGGGATTCCGATTGTTGCCAATTCCATACGCAAGATCTGCGGGTAATCACATCATTTCACGTACAAACCTTTTCGTGTGTTGCTTTTTGCAGAGGATTTTCTAAATTATCAGAAATCTCTTACGCATGAGCAAGTATTACACAACTGAAGAGGCCGCCAATTTTTTGGGAGTATCCTCGGCAAGAATTCGCCAGTTTATTCTGGAGGATCGTCTGCCATCCGAAAAATCAGGAAGAGACCACCTGATTGCCGAAGCTTTCCTCGAGGATTTTGCAAGATGTGGCAGGAAAAAGGTTGGGCGCCCTCACCATGAGAGGTGGGATAATGCCTCGCTCGATAACCAAGGCATTGAAGTGTTCACTGGCGACACCCGTGAGGTCATCAAAACTCTTCCTGATGAAACGTTTCGCTGCATTGTCACCTCTCCGCCTTACTGGGGTGTAAGAGATTATGGCATCGATGAACAGATAGGAGCTGAACCAGACCTGAATGATTATGTCAATGCTCTGGTTGAAATATTTTCAGAAGTCCGTCGTGTACTGAAAGCTGACGGTACGTTTTGGCTGAATATCGGCAACACCTACACTTCCGGTGGCCGCAAATGGCGGCAAGAGGATTCTAAAAACAGGGGAAGAGGCATGTCGTACCGACCTCCTACACCAGAGGGGCTTAAGAAAAAAGACCTCATTGGCGTGGCATGGATGGTAGCAATGGCATGTCAGATGGATGGATGGTATTTACGGAATGATATTATTTGGCATAAACCAAACTGCCAGCCAGAAAGCGTAAAAGACCGTTTGACCGTATCTCATGAATATGTGTTTCTCTTCTCAAAATCTGAACGATATTTCTTTAATCAGGATGCAATCAAGGAGTCATTCAAAAACGGAAGCGGGCTGAAAAACAAGCGGACTGTCTGGTCAATCAATACAGAGCCCTGTTCGGACGCACACTTTGCTGTATTTCCAAAAAGCCTGGTTCGTCCCTGTATTTTGGCAGGTTCAGAAGAGGGCGACCTGATTCTTGACCCATTCTATGGTTCTGGCACTGTAGGAATTGTCGCACAGGAACTCAACAGAAAATGCGTCGGGATAGAAATAAATCCTGAGTATGTTGACATTGCACAGAAACGAAACGCTCACATTCAGGGATCGCTCATCCTTCAGGAATCGTAAATTCCCATCGGGCATGTACAATGCAGCGATTTTTCAGGAGATTTTTTACCTGCAACTTCCTTTCCCCGCCTCCATCAAAATAGAGCTGATAGAGTTCAATATCACCGTCCCTCACATAACAGTATCCTGGTTTCGGGTATTGTGAACTCCCGGTTTTCATCTCGAGAATTCCTGTATTTGCCCGAAGCAAAAGCTCCTTCGGAATTTCAACCAATTCATAGATCCAGTCAGGAGCCTTTTTGAGTGCCCTGAGTGTAAATATTCGCGCATAGTTTTCAAGATGCTCGAAAAAAAGCTCAAGCAATCTCTTCAAGTCAGAAGGGTTATCGCCCCAAACTCCTTTCCCCAGCTCCATAAACTTGCTGATCCCTATCTTTTCCTCGCTGATTCCGCTGTTTGCCTGGGTTTTTAATGACACAGCAATACCATCAATGGTTATGTCATGCCCTCTATTACCTTTGGAAGCCAGCTTCGCCCGTTCAGACGACATATTGACCACTCGCTCAAGAACATATTCAAATTTATCTTTTGAAAATGGTTCAACTGAAAAGCTGTGATGAATCCTCAGTGCATCCCCAAAATTTTCCAATGTTTCCTCATCAAAGAGATCAGAACAAAAAATCATGAAGTGACAGGGATAACGAAAAATCTCGACCGTTCTTTCAAGCCAGCCAAATTGTCCGGGAGTAAGCTGCCGAACAGATTCGAGCAAAGATTCTATTCTTTTCTTGTCGATCTTTTGCATGCCTCAATGATAATGGAATTCAATGCGCTCAAAAGATTACCTGAATCATGCGACAAATACAAATATTTCTTCCGAGAGATTTGTGCGCAAGACGAAATTATCAAGCACTGGTCATCCAAGGTGGCGCAGTCTTTGTGGCAGGAAAAACGTTTGACCCGGCTGGAACACGCAACAACTCCCTTCGCCTCTCATACTGCAACAACACCCCGGAGCAAATCGCCGAAGGGATTCCGATTGTTGCCAGTGACATACGAAAGATCTGCGAGTAAAACCAGTACCTTTTTCGCCATGTATACCAGATGCAGCACGTCAATTGAGATCAGGAAGATAAATAAGCAAACTTGCCCCTCCTTTGATATCGAACAAGACCTACAAATACCGCTTGCGGATAGCGAGTTTGTCGATGCGGGAGTAGAGGGTTTTGGGGTGCATGGCAAGCCGTTCGGCGGCACCGCCCTCTCCGCTAACCCTGCCGTTTGATCGGTCAAGGGCGTCAAGGATAAGCTCCCGCTCCATTGTGGCAATATCGAGTTCAAAATCACGCATGGTTTTAACAGGGCCGGTGATCTGGCATTCAGCAGAAGGAGCTGGTTGAGAGAGGATTGTGGAAAAATCAAGAGACGGGCCT
>SZXY01000073.1 GCA_005843805.1 Chlorobium sp. | reverse complement strand
TTCGTCATGGTTTGCAAAAAAACGCTATAGCTTTTACATTCCAAGGAACGCTTTCTTGACATCCTGGTTATCGAGCAACTCTTTTCCTGTTCCGGTCAGTACAATACGTCCGGTTTCAATAACGTATCCCCTGTTGCTGATGCTCAGTGACTGATAGACATTCTGTTCGACCAGCATTACCGTGACACCGCTGCTGTTGATGGTGCCAATTGCGCCAAAAACCACATCGGTAAAGAGGGGTGACAAACCAAGGCTTGGTTCATCGAGAAGCAGCAGTTTCGGGTTACCCATGAGTCCCCTGCCGATTGCAAGCATCTGCTGCTCACCTCCTGACATGGTGCCACCAAGCTGTTTGCGGCGTTCGGCCAGTTTGGGAAAAAGGGTAAAAACCCGTTCAATGTTTTTCTGGCGGTCGCTCTGGTGAAGGAAGCCTCCCATCATCAGGTTTTCAAGAACACTCATTTCAGGGAAAATCTTGCGTCCTTCCGGAACATGCACAATCCCTCTCTGAACAATGGTGTGGGCCGGAAGATTACGAAGCGATTCATCGTTGTAGCTGATTGTGCCACTTGACTTTATAATGCCTGAGATTGCCTTGAGAAGGGTTGACTTTCCAGCACCATTGCTGCCGACAACAGAGACAATTTCGCCTTGGGCAATGGTGATATTGATTGAGCGAAGCACCGGCATTTCGCCATATCCGGCATTGAGATTTTCAATCTTAAGCATGGTGTCCACCTCCAAGGTAAGCTGCAATGACGTCTGGATTATTGGTAATCTCTTCGGGAGTGCCTTCGGCAAGCTTTTCCCCGGAATTCAAAACGACAATCCGGTCACAGATCGAGGTGACAGCTTTCATGTCATGCTCGATAAAGACTATCGTTGTTCCTTTGTTTCGCACACTTCGGATGATATCAAGGATGGTATCCGTTTCGGTATGGTTCAGACCACCGCAGATTTCGTCGAGAAGCAGCATTTTCGGGTGAGTAGCCAGCACCCTTGCAAGTTCAAGCTTTTTCTTGAGGCCTATGGGCAGAGAACCTGCAGGTTTGGTTGCATAATCGCTCAACCCGACAATATTCAACTGTTCAATGGCCATCTTTTCAGCCTCACCGACTGCACTGGTTATCGAGAATGCACCGATCATGACATTTTCAAGTACCGTGAGGCTCCCCAGTGGCTTGACCCTCTGCCAGGTACGAGCCATGCCAAGGTGGCAGATCTCGTCAGGACGACGTTTATTGAGCCTCTGGTTATCGAAAATAATGTCCCCGGAAGTTACCGGATAGAAACCGGTGATACAGTTAAACAAGGTTGTCTTCCCCGCCCCGTTGGGACCGATAAGACCAAAAATCTGCTTCTCTTCGACAGAAAAACTGACATCGGCAACAGCCACATTGCCGCCGAAATGCTTGTTGAGACGTTTGATATAGAGAAGATGTTGTATCATTTCACCCTCCGGAAAAGCCCAAGAATGCCTTTGGGCAGATAAAGTATGCAGAGCACGGTAATGATTCCGTAAGCAAGAACGTGGGCATGAGCGAGGTTCTCCTTCAGGAAAATTCCGATACCCGATGTTTCAGAGACCAGACCAAGTTTCACCAGCAAATCGCCGAGAACGTTGGAGCGCAGCACCTCGGCCAGAGGCACCAGCAAAAGTGCACCGATAACCGGCCCCCACAAGGTTCCTACACCGCCGATAATTGCCGTCAGGATGATTTCAATGGAGAGACGAAGATCAAGAACAGCCGAGGTATCGATAAAGCGAATATAGACCGCATAGAGACTTCCGGCAACGGAAGTCAATGCTGCCGAAATCAGCAAAGCCTTTTTTTTGTAGAAAGCCAGATTGATACCCAGTGAGGCGGCTGCATCCTGGTCTTCACGAATTGCCTGCAGATAGTATCCGGTTTTCGATTTTCCGAGCCAGACCGTTATCGAGAGTGTAACGACAAGCAGCAGCAGCATCCCGTAGTAAAAGGGGTTTTTGCTGTTCAGGTCGATGCCCCAGAGCGAAACATCGGAAAGCAAAATTCCCTGCGCACCTCCTGTAAACTCAAAGTTCAGCGTCGAGAGGCGAACTATCTCGGCAACGGCAATAGAGGCAAGCCCGAAATAGTGGCCGCGAAGCCTGAAAACAATGCTTCCGGTAACCAGAGCAATAATGCAGGCCACGATAATCCCCGCCACAATACCAAAAAGCGGATTCGGATTGAGCCGTGAAAGCACGATCATGGTGGTATAGGCACCAGCGCCAAAATAAGCGGCGTGACCAAAGCTGTACTGCCCGGCAAATCCGCCAAGGATATTCCAGGCAGAAGCGAGTGCCGCCATCATCAGCATTGAAATCATTATGCCGGTGATATAGGGATTTTCACCGATGATGATAGGCAAAAGTGCGGCTGCAGCGGCAACAATAGCGATGATTGTTAACTGTTTTTTCATTACTGTCCTCCCTTTTTACCGAACAAACCTTGCGGACGAAACAGCAAAACCGCAAGAAAGAGCATAAAGACCACAACATCCTTCCAGTCGGAAGAAATGTAGGTAGAGGCCATTGACTCAACGACGCCGATAATGACACCCCCGACTCCCGCCCCGACAACCGAACCAAGACCGCCCAGCACGCAAATCGTAAAGGCTTTCAAGAGGAAACTGTGCCCCGCAAGCGGATGAATGTAGTAGGTCGGAGCTATCAGTGCACCTGCAGTGGCCGCCAGGGCGGTACCAATACCAAAAGCGATAGCGCTCATTTTTGCAACGTTGATTCCCATTAACTGAGCCGCCTCACGATTCTGGCTCGTTGCCCTCAGAGCCATGCCTGTTCGGGTTCGGGAGAGAAAGAGATAGAGAATTGCCGTAATGGCGCAGGTAATGAGAAAAGAGAGCAATAATGGAACTGAAACTGAAATGCCACTGGCTGAGTTGAACGCACTGCTCGAGTAGGTGGTTGTCAGTATTTTTGGATCACTGGTAAATGCAAGAAGCGCCGTATTGCTCATGATCAGTCCAAGACCTATGGTCAAAAGAATCTGATTCTGATGAGGATGATTGATCACCCGGTTGATAAAAACCTTTTCGAGCATAAAGCCAAATAAAAAGGTGATCGGCATGATCAGCAGCAGCGCCAGATATGGATCAATTTTAAGCAGTGTAAAAGCAAAATATGCCAGATACATCCCAAGCATCATCAGATCTCCATGAGCGAAGTTGCTGATATTCATGACGCCAAAGACAAGGGACATACCTATTCCGGCAAGAGCATATACCCCTCCGGTCAGAATTCCGGATAGCAAGGATTGAAGAAATAACATAATGATTCTCCCTGTGAAATGAGCTTTCAGGCTGGTTTGGTGCAGTGAAAGCGTATGCAACGACTTTACAGCATAAGGGCAAAAATCCGGGAATATAACGCGCTTCCGGAACCTTTCCGGAAGCGCCTTGATTTACAGGTCAAGGGTAAAAAAACAGAGCAAGCTTTTACCTTTTGAAAGGATAAACCAGCTTCTTTTTGCTGAACTGTACAGGATAAACGGTTTCATACTTGCCGTTCTGGATTTGCTGTACCAGCATTGGATGGTTGTTCTGGTTGGTAAAACCACCATAATTGGCAAATTTGACCGGACCCATGATGCCTGACCAGCTTCCGGCTTTAAGAGCAACCTGGAGTTTGGCGGCAGTTCCGCTCTTGACGGCAGTTTCAACCATAATCCTCATCGCCTCATAAGCACATGCAGCATGATAGGAAGGCTCCTTTGCATATTTTGCCTTGTAGCGAATGGCAAAGTCAGCAGCACCAGTCCAGTTGACATCATCCGTCCATTGCGTTGCAGAAACAACCAGATTGGAAATTTCCGTCTGCTGGGCAAACTGAGCCGTGGTATAACCTGCACCTGCACCAAGGAACGCCTTTGGAGTCAATCCGATCTCCTTGGCCTGGCGCATCAGGAGGATTGCATCGGCATCATAAGAGACAAGAAAAACCAGGTCAGGGTTTGCGGCCTTTACCTTGGAAAGAGAAGGCCGGTAGTCCGGCTGTCCCTGCTGGTACTTTTCGTTGGCAACCTCCTTCAAACCCATTTTCAGGGCATTCTCCTGCGCAGTCTTAACCGTTGAAACACCGAAATCAGTTGCCGCATAGACATAAGCAATGGTTTTTGGCTTGAAAGTCTTTACGGCATCCATAAGCACCATCGAATAGACATTGGCCGGAGCGTTCAGGCGAAAAACATTCTTGTACCCTTTCATGGTAATCTCTTCCTTGGCTGCAGCAGGAACCAAAAGAGGAACATTGTACTGATCAGCTCTTGAAGCAACCACATTGGCACAGCCGGAAGTGTAGGGCCCGACAACACCGATGACGCCATCACGGGTGACCAGCTTTTCATAGGCCGCAAGTGCATTTTTCGGATCTCCTCCGTCATCTTCCTTGACAAGCTCCACCTGGATCCCTTTTGCCTTGAGATCTTCAATCGCCATTGCGGCACCATTGGTCAGGTTTTCACCGATTTGAGCCTCTTTGCCGGTAATTGAGTTGATAAAGCCTATCTTTACCGGAGCAGCTTGAGCCAGCAATGGAAACGCCATCACTATGGCTGCGACTATTGAAAGAAACTTTCTTTTCATTGACGATTTTCCTCCCCTGGTTTAAGTTAATGACATTGTAGAGAGCTGTGCTGAAAAGTATTGATCAGTGGGTCCGATCTAACCCGTTTGAGCGCTGAATGACCCGGCTGGTATAAAATAGAGCCCCAAAAAAAGCAATGGAACAGAGAACTTCAATAATCCTGAAAGGTAATATATATTTCATTGAAGCTACGAAAAAGCAGGAAAACTAACATTAACCCAGGGAGGAGAAATGGAAGCGAAAGATACCGTTCTTGAAGTGATGAAAAAGGAAGGCACACCAATGAACGCAGGTCAGATTGCAGAAATCAGTGGACTGGATCGCAAAGTAGTAGACAAGGCCATGAAAACGCTGAAAGATGAAGAGCTGATAGTCTCTCCAAAGCGCTGTTACTGGGAAGCAAAGAAATAATCGTCAGTCCACAAGCCTCCACCACAAAAACCTTACTCTCCCGCACTACAGACCCGGCATTTATCTGTGCCAGCAAAATCCAAAAAGTCTGGAGTACGGGAGTGTGTGGAATTTCACTCTTGTTTATTCCAGAAACCGGCAAGCAGCATAGGCAAGCAGGCCACTGCCCGTCTCAAGAGCACGTTCTTCAGGATTGAAGGTTGGAGAGTGCAGGGTGTTGCCCTTTTCGTAATTGGGCGTTCCTGTTCCTATTTGCCAGAACGTTCCGGGACACTCCTGAAGATAACAGGCAAAATCCTCCGCCGTCATGATGGGCTCACTCTGAAGTACATTTGCTTGTCCAAGATACTCAGAGCAGACAATCTCGGCTTTGGCGGTAACATCAGGATCGTTGAACAGCACAGGATACCCTTTCCTGATTTCAACTTCAGCCGTGACTCCAACTCCTTCAGCCACATGCGTGACAGTCTGGCGCAGTTTTTCCTGCAAGAGAGATCGTAACTCCTCATTCATGGTTCTCATTGTGCCGGACATGGTGACCTGTCTGGGAATAACATTGGGGGCATTGCCACCATGAATCGATGCTATCGACACCACAGCCGGTTCATGCGGAGGAGCAACCCTGCTGACAAGATACTGAGCCGCCGTGATGATATGCGCTGCCGCAAGAACAGGATCCGCCGCCTTGTGAGGAGCGGAAGCGTGACCACCCTCTCCTGTAACGGTAAAATATAACTCATCGGCAGCCGCCATAAAGCTCCCTCGGCACAAGGCAACCTTACCGGTTTCAACATTGGGGAAGCAATGCTGACCAATAATGACCGAAGGGTTGAACTGCCTGAACAGACCAGCATCAAGAAAAGGTTTTGCACCACCGGGTGCTTTTTCCTCGGCAGGCTGAAAAACAAGAAGCACATCCCCCCTCAACCGTTCTTTCATTCCGGAAAGAATTTTTGCCGCGCCAAGAAGCATTGCCGTATGCATATCATGACCGCAGGCATGCATCTTTCCTGACTCAAGGGAGCAGAAACCATGGCTGTTCTCTTCAGCCATTGGCAATGCATCGATATCAGCCCTTAACGCCACAAGCTTTCCATTGGCTGAACCATGTTCTCCCCTTATGAGGGCAACAACCCCGGTTTCAAGCAAAGGCGGCTCAGGCGTAATGCCGAGAGCCACAAGATAGTCATTTATCAGCCTGGTGGTTCTTACCTCTTCAAAGGAGAGTTCTGGATGCTGATGAATATCCCTTCGAACAGCAACCAGTTCCTGAAAAATCTCTGCCGCACGTTCCCTTATCTGCCCACCAAGAGAGGTCGAATCATCTGCGCTCATAAAAAAAGTAATTAACGGTTGAAATCATCACCTGAACAGTACCGGTCCGGAATGCGAAAAGCGAATAATGATATAGTAAAAAAGAGGCTCATGAGAACAATCTTTCGTTAACCCTATAAAAAAGAAAGGGAAAAAACTCCTGAAATCAAACGGGAGTATAATGCCGGGGCTATTATGAATTACTGAAGCAGGAAAAAGCGGTTGCAAATGCGCGCTTGTTCCTGCTTCTGCGGGTAACGACTTTAAAGTACAAAATATCGGCGTAAAATGAAAAACCCGAGCATAGCATCAACCCATGCCTGAAAGCCTTTGCTTCAACTTTTTTGAAAATTAGGCATTTCTTTTTTTTGCTCGATTAATAGTGAATAATCTTTGGAAATTACCGATATTCCGATAACAGAAAAAAAAGAACCAGACATCTGCACACAATGGAAACGGTTTCTTCTCTCGGCGAACGTATAAAGGCTGTTCGTGATCACTTTGAACTTCGTCAGGAGGAGTTTGGAGCGAAAACAGGTATTTCCGGCAACCGTGTCTCCGAAATCGAACACGACAAGGGAGGCACAAATGCTGTCGTTCTGATCTCCATCTGCCGGGAATTTCCGGTCAATCCGGAATGGTTGCTTTCGGGTAGTGGAGAGATGCTCAAAAGCGACAATGAGAGATCAAAATCCGAAACTGATATTGAGCAGCGTCTCAGGATGCTCGAAAAGAATATGCAGCATGTCATGAATGGCAGGCAAGAAAAGAAAAAAAACAATAGCCTTGCAAGAGTTCCTCTCTACAGAAGCTCAGTACCTGCCGGTATACCAGACACGGCAACCAGCGAGGTTGAAGAGTATCTCGACATGCCTGCATCATGGACACAGGGCAAAAAAAACATCTATGCACTCAAGGTAACCGGCGACAGTATGGTTGACATTGGAATAATGCCGGAAGATATCCTGCTCGTTGAAGCACGGGAAACGGCAAAAGATGGCCAGGTTGTCATTGCGAGCATCAACGGAGAGGTAACCATCAAACGGTTGTGCATCAGCCCTGGAGGCACAGTATCGCTTGCTCCGGAAAACAACCGATACCGACCCATTGCCATTACCCCGGAGATGGATTTCCGCATTCAGGGAACAGTACTCGCTGCAGTGCGGCACTACAGATAATCACATATCCAAGAAGTGGATAAACTCAAGAGCCTTCTCCCTGAGTTCTTCATCTCCTTCCCTGAAGAAGGGTGAAGAGTAGCGGACCGAATAGCCGTAATTTTCTATGTTTTTTACCAACCGGAAAAGATCATGTGTCTGAACCCTGAAGGTTACCACCATGCCTTCAGGTTTTGATGGCTCATGATACAATCCGAAACTCAGCACAGTCGCATCGTTTTTTTCAAGCGTTGCAATAATCTCGGAAAGCTTGAGCCCAAAAGAGGGCACATCGAGTTCAATTGTACTGCCCTCTTCTCCAAGATGGAACACTTCTCCTATCTTTTCAAGAAGTTTCGCCTTTTCAATAATTCCGGCATACCGCCCATCCTCTTCCAGAACAGGAACAATTGCTGCGGGAAAGGATCGCATCCTCGAACAAACTTCAAACAAATGCTCGTGAAGTCCGGCAGTTCCCGTTTTTTCCAGCTCCAGATCCCGCAGGCAAAGCTCATTCATGGAAGAGGAGGGCCGGAGCAGCAAAAGATCCCGAAGTGTCACCATGGCAGTGATTTTCCCCTCTTGGAGCACAGGGGCACACTCAAGGCGCCCCTTCTGCATGAGGTCAATAACCTCCACAACGGTCATATCATCCGCAAAAAACGGACAGGTTTGGTCAAGAGCACTCTTTATAAATTCAGTTAACAGCATGGTTCGATTTTATTCACTCTCCGTTCATGTCTGCCACCTTCAAACTCAGTGGAAAACCAGTTTTGAAGACTTTGCTCAATGGTGGCCTTGTCAGTAAAGCGAGCTGAAAAACAGATAATATTGGCATTATTATGCTGCCGGGCAAGAGTTGCAAATTCAGGGTTACAGGCCAGGGCTGCACGAATACCCCTGATTTTGTTTGCGGAAATTGAAACACCAATCCCTGTGCCACACAGCAGTATACCCTGATCGTAACTTCCATCGGCAACTGCCTCGGCAACTTTGCGGGCATAATCAGGATAATCTACCGACTCTTCATTATGCGGCCCCATATCGTTGAACTCATAACCATTCTCTTCAAGCCAGGAGAGAACCGTTTTCTTGAATTCAAATCCGGCATGATCGCTTCCAACTGCAATTTTCATAAGTTGTGGACTTTAAATTTACAGAGATTTTTTTTCTGGGTATATCTTGTTAAAAAGAGCGACTGGCTGTTGACAGCAGGTGCATCATTGTGAATCTTCGAATATGTGCCATCGGAATTCATCTGCCATGCTTTTGTATTATCGCTCAGGAGCAGTTCAAGATCAGACTTGACAAGACGGATGAAAGAGTTCTCAAAAATCGGAAACAACGTTTCAACCCGATCATCGAGGTTTCTGGGCATGATATCGGCACTTCCGAGAAAAAGCTCCTCCTTTCCACCATTTAAAAAATAGTATGCCCGGCTGTGTTCCAGAAAACGCCCTATGACACTGACAACCCTTATATGCTCACTGATTCCCGGAATACCAGGTTTCAGACAGCAAATTCCCCGGACGACAAGGTCGATTTCGACACCTTCACAGGAAGCGCTATAAAGGGCACGAATGGTTGGAGCATCAACGAGAGCGTTCATTTTCATGATCACTCTTCCCTTTTTTCCCTTCCGGCGCCACTCGACCTCCCGTTCAATCATCTCAATGATCCTTTTTCTGGTATTGATCGGTGAAACAAGCAGTTTTTTATACCCGGTATGTTTCGAATACCCGGTCAAAGCATTGAAAAGTTCTGCCACTTCATTGGCAAGCGCCCCGTTTACAGTAAAAAGACTGTAGTCGGTATAGATCTTTCCGGTTACCATATTATAGTTGCCTGTACCAAGATGCAGATACCTTTTCAGCTTCTCATGTTCCCGGCGAACGATCAAGGTAAGCTTTGCGTGGGTTTTCAACCCGGGAAGACCATAGACGACATGCGCACCAACATCTTCAAGTGCGCGCGCCCAGACAATGTTGTTTTCTTCGTCAAATCTTGCCTTGAGCTCCACAAGCACGGCAACCTGCTTGCCCTCTTCAGCCGCTTTCATCAATGCCTGGACAATCGGCGAATTGCTTCCCACCCTGTAAAGAGTCTGCTTTATTGAAAGCACATCCGGGTCGGTAGCCGCCTGATTGATAAAATCGACAACAGGCTGAAACGAGTCGTAAGGATGGTAGAGCAACTGATCTCTGGCCCTGATGGCACTGAAAATATCACTCCCGAACTGCTCCTCGATTATGTTGTTGGGCACAAAGGGCTCATCTTTCAGTTCAGGCCGCTCTATCTTCAACAGTTCGATAAGAGATCCAAGCCCAAGTGCTCCATCTATTTCATAAACGGCTCTCTGGGAGACTTCGAGATTTTTCATGAGCAGTTTTCTCAACGAAAGAGGCATTGAGGGATTGATGTCGAGACGAACAACCTTTCCGTACCGCCGTGAACGGATTCCCTGCTCGATGGTCTTGAGCAGATCACCCGCTTCGTCCTCCTCGATTTCAATATCTGCATCCCGAATCAAGCGAAACAGATGCGATTTTATAATCCTCATTTTCGGAAACAACTGCTCCAGATTGTTTTCGACAAGATCTTCAAGCCAGATAAAGCGGATAACACCCTCCTCATCGTCAAATCCCTCGATATCATTGAGCCTGAGAAGCCGGGGAAGAATGCTCGGAACCTTCACGCGGGCAAACTTCTGCGCCTTGCTCTCCTCATCTTCCAGCTCGATGGCAAGGTTCAGAGAAAGATTGGACATAAACGGAAACGGGTGACTGGTATCGAAAGCCAGCGGGGTCAGCACCGGATAGATTTCCTGGCGAAAATAACCTCTCAGCGCCTCCTGTTGCACCCCTGAAAGGGCAGCAAAGCGAATAAACTCAATACCCTCGCGTTGCATGGCTGGCAAAAGATCGTTATAAAAACAGTTGTTTCTTTCTTTGATCTGCTGCAACACCATCATACGGATCTTTTCAAGCTGTTCAGCAGGCGTAAAACCATCGATAGTTCGATCCTGAATACCCGCTTCAAACTGGTCTTCGATTCCTGCAACACGAATCATGAAATATTCATCGAGGTTCGAGCTGAAAATCGAAATGAATTTAACCCGTTCAAGCAGCGGGTGAACTGCAGGATTAAGCGCTTCCTCAAGAACTCTCTGATTGAAATAGATCCAGCTCAGCTCCCTGTTGACATAATATGCCGTATCAAAAAAATCCAGCGAAGCATGCTTCATTCCGTTGTTCTCATTCCCTGTCAGCATAAAAGAGATAAAAAATATTTAGGTGAATCGAATGATTCCATGTTCATGAACAACTCCATCAAGTGGTTCATCCCAGGGGTCAGCGGGAACCTCTTCAACCATCTGCGAAGAGAATGCCAGTCCGATACGGAAAGGGTTAATCCCCTCTCGGGCAAGCCTTGAGAGAAAACGATCATAAAAACCTTTGCCATAGCCGATCCGATACCCTCGGCGGTCAAATGCCAGAAGGGGTAACAGCACAACATCGAGACGGGATTCATCAGCAAGAGCAACCACCTCAGGTTCGGGCTGACCAAATTGTGCCGCTTTGAGCGGTTCTCCTTGCCGAAAAACAGCCGACAAAAGATCGCTCTTTCGAATAACCGGAACAGAAAGGATTTTACCCATAGCCACAAGCTCGTCGAGCAGAGGTGCCGTCGAAACTTCAGCCTTGTCGGAGATGGAGAGATAGAGATGAATATGACGTGCATTGACAATTTCCGGCATCCCCACCACATAACCCGCGATCATCCGGCTCATCCCACACCGTGAAATTTCGGGCAATGATCGCCTCGAACTGATCATCATTGCTCTCATTGCAGCTTTTTTAACGGCAATGCCTGCATCCCTATCCATAGTGCTCCATCCAGCCATACCCGGCCGTTCAATGTTTTTGATACCACCACACAATATTCGAATGGATCCTGTACATTATCAAACGTAAAATACTAAAATAGAGAGCTTTCTCTCTATCAATGCCCTTTATTAACATCATTGTTCACTCAATAATATCACCTGATAAAAGTATTACAGAAGAAAATCAAGGCAACCCTCTCTACTAAACAATATGGAAAAGCTGATTGATCGAAGAACCATTGCTCCTGGAGCTATTTACTGTGTCGGCAAAAATTATCTGGAACATGCCAGGGAAATGCTGCAACTTGAAGGAGAAGTGCCAGAGGCACAGCCCGAAAATGAGAGGGAACCGATCATTTTCATGAAACCCCCGACAGCCCTTGAAACCTCCGGAGTGATTGTCATGCCAATGTTTCAGGATCGACCACTTTCGGCCAACATGCATTATGAGGCAGAACTTTTGCTGCTTGTAGGAAAATCAACCGACGGATGTTCGATTGAGGATGCCACCACTCATATCAAGGGTTACGGCGTTGGACTTGACATGACACTGCGTGATGTGCAGCTTGCCGCCAAAAAAGCCGGAAACCCCTGGCTGAAAAGCAAGGGATTCAGAAAAAGTGCCCTGATTTCCGATTTTGTACCTCTCGATAATACGGAAATTCCGCCCGATCTCGAGCTATCTCTTGAACTTAACGGCTCGCAGGTTCAGCATGCAAGCGTTTCGGAAATGCTCCATACACCGGCCATGCTTATTCATTATTTGTCGTATCTTTACGGATTACGCAGCGGGGATCTTGTTTTTACAGGAACGCCGGCTGGCGTCGGCAGGGTTACATCCGGAGATACGCTGAAAGCGATACTCTCCCTGCCACCAAACAGTTCCGCTAACAGGCGGGAGCTTGTTGAACTGCAGGCACGAGTTGACAAACCCTCTTAAAATGTAATAGAACCATGAGCTTTATTTTTCAGCAAGCCCGTATTCTCAATCCTCTTGAACAGCTCGATCTTACCGGTACCGTAACTGTTGGTGAGAACGGAGTCATCGAATCGGTCGTTTTCGGTAATGAAACTATTTCCACTTCACCCGCAGACCAGGTTATCGATCTTCGCGGACAGATACTTGCTCCGGGTCTTTTCGATATGCACTGCCATTTCAGGGAACCTGGACAGGAATACAAGGAAACACTTGAAAGCGGTGCAAAT
This sequence comes from Chlorobium sp., assembly GCA_005843805.1. Taxonomy (GTDB): domain Bacteria; phylum Bacteroidota; class Chlorobiia; order Chlorobiales; family Chlorobiaceae; genus Chlorobium. The sequence continues at coordinate 24,724 of SZXY01000073.1, read as the reverse complement.
GCCGCCGCCGCAGGAGGCTTTACAGGTGTCGCACTTATGCCAAACACCAAACCGGTTATTGACAGTCCACTCGGCGTTGCCTACATCCGTCATCATGCAACCACGCTTCCCATTGATATCGAGGTCATCGGAGCCATGAGCGTCGAAAGCAGGGGTGAACACCTCGCTCCGTTTGGAAAGTTCCGTTCTTACGGAGTTACGGCTGTTTCCGATGACGGTGCCGCCATCCAGAACAGCCAGATCATGCGACTGGCTTTTGAATATGCCTCAAACTTCGACCTCCTCATTATTCAGCACTGTGAAGAGAGATCACTGACCGAGAAAGCGGTCATGAATGAAGGACTGTTTTCGACAAAACTCGGCCTTAAAGGAATTCCCGATGTTTCAGAAGCCATAACGCTATCGAGAGACCTTCTGCTGATGCACTATCTTGAACAGCACAAACTGCACGACCCTCTCAGAAGACCCCGTTACCATGTTGCCCATATCAGCACACGGGAATCGCTCGATCTTGTCCGCAAGGCAAAAAGTGATGGACTGCAGGTTACCTGCGAAGTAACGCCACACCACTTCACCCTCTGTGACGAGGATCTCTTTCTTGCTGAACGCAAGGGAAATTATATCATGAAACCCCCGCTCTCTTCCAAAGAAAACCGCGATGCACTGCTTGAAGGCCTTGCTGACGGAACTATCGATGCCATTGCAACAGACCATGCACCTCATGCCTCCCATGAAAAAGAGTGTCCTCCAGACCAGGCGGCATTCGGCATTATAGGCCTTGAAACCTCAGTAGGCCTGACCATAACGGAACTGGTTGATAAACAGGTCATTACCATCTCCCGCGCCATTGAACTGCTCTCGGTCAATCCAAGAAAAATCATGAACCTCAAACCAATTCTGTTCAAGCCGGGGGAGCAGGCCAATTTTACAATCATCGATCCTCTTGCAGAATGGAGCGTCACTGCCGATGCTTTGAAATCAAAATCATCCAACACGCCATTTCTTAATCGCTCCCTGAAAGGAAAAGCACGCGGAATCTTTCACAAAGGAAGACTTCTTGAATCTGAAGAGAGTGTAAGAACAATTCATTCTTGAGAATACTTGATTATCGGCTATATTTTTATTACTTTCACTTTCTTTTTGACCGAGCTATAAGCAAGAGGACAGTGTATTAACCAAAAGAACTACCGTACAAGTCATGGCAAAGAAACAAACGTTTGGAGATAAAGGCAAAAAAACCGGAGTAAGTGATTTCAAGGTTGCCAAACTTATCTTTTCTGTTAAGTCAGAAAAAACCAATGCATGGAAATTCGTCGAGAAAAACGTCCGTATTCCCAACGGGGAAAATGAACAAGCGATCCTGACCAAAGCAATCAGCGATTACGCAAAATAATCACGCCGGAAATCGACTCAGGGCATTGCAGAATGCCCTGAACTCTCCTGCACTTTTCTCCCCTGTTTTCTCCTGAACAATGGCAGATACTTCCGAAACGAAGCCGTCAGGTTCCTGGTTTGAGGAGTGGTTCAACCATCCGCTCTACCTTGCGGTCTACAGTCACAGAGACAAGGATGAAGCCGTTCGCTGTATTCATACCATTCTCTCGCTCTCCGGCCTTGACCTTATAAACCCTGATTTGGTATCCGTACTCGATATTGCATGCGGGGCTGGTCGTCACGCCCTTGAACTGGCCCGGCTTGGCTACCGTGTCACAGGCAACGACCTCTCTCCGTTTCTGCTTGAAGAAGCCAGGAAAGAGGCTGCCAGAAACCTCCTGCAGATAGAACTCACCTGCTGCGACATGCGCCATATTCCTGCTGGCGGAAACTATGATCTTGTAGTTCAGCTTTTTACCAGTTTTGGCTATTTCGACTCAAAAGAGGAGGATCGCCAAGTGCTCGGCAAGGTATACAATACGCTTGGAAGCGGAGGATGGTATGTTCTCGATCTTATCAATCCCCTCCATCTTGCCCGAACCCTTCTATCAGAGAGCTGCAAAAGCAGTGGAGAGCTTTCCATCCATGAAAAACGCAAGCTTGAAGGAGAGAGGATTTCCAAAACCATCACCATAACCTCTCCCTCAAAAGAGCAGCTCACCTTCCAGGAATCGGTAAGGCTGTACAGTAAAAGTGAGATTGTGAGAGTGCTTCAGGGGGAGGGATTCCGCGTTGAGACTATTATCGGCAACTACGACGGCGATCCATTTGAGGAAAATGAATCGCCAAGAATGATACTCTTTTGCCGGAAGCCATAGCGCTCTTGCCAGCCAGCCAGAATCTGCGCCTCAGTATCAGTTAAGGAGGTTACGCTCCTTGTACCACTCGTAAGCACTACGGATACTGTTTTCATGGGGTTCGTAGCGCATGTTCAACTCCCGTTTGGCCTTGCTTGAATCAAAATAGAGAAACTCCGAGGCAACCCTGAACATTGAAAGGTTGAACAGCTTCGATATCTTGTTCTTGTTTTTATAGAGGTCAAGTGCGGATTTAAGAATCTTTGCCATCCAGAAGGGCAGAGGCAAAAGTATTTTCGGTGCGCCGGTGATGCGGGAAATCGTATCGGCAAGCTTTTTATATGAAACGTTCTCACCACCAATGATGTAACGCTCCCCTGTTTTTCCTTTTTCCATAGCCGCCATGATTGTTTCGGCAACAATTTCCACATCGACTACACAGATTCCTCCAAGTGGATAAAAAGGAAGACGCCGGTTATAAACATCCTTTATGATACGACCAGCATTAAAATTAATGTCCCCGGCGCCAAACACAAAGGCTGGATTGACAATAACACAGTCCAGTCCTTTTTTAACCGCTTTGGCAACCTCAAGTTCAGCAATATGCTTTGTTCTTGCATATTCAAGGCTTATCTCGTGAAAATTCCAGGTAACAGATTCGTCGACCGGTTTTTTGTCAAAGGCAATTCCTACTGCCGTAATGGAGCTGACATGCACAACTCGCTTGACACCTGCAGCAGCGGCAGCCTGTAAAATATTGCAGGTACCATCAACATTGATTTTGTAAAGCAGTGCATTTTTTTTGTCACCCATATAGGTAAGACCTGCCGTATGATAGAGAAGATCGATGCCCTGCATCGCAGCTTCAACCGAGGCCAGGTTGGTAATATCGCCATAAATAAGATGCACCTTGTCCAAAACATCGGCCAGAGAGGTCAGATCCGAACTTTTCCGGACAAGTATAAAAACTTCATCCGAAGTGCCTGCCAATTTTTTCACCAGTCGAGAACCAATAAAACCGGTCGCCCCGGTTACCAGAATTTTTTTGTTCACCAGTAATGTACTTTCAAGCTATCAATTAACAATCATTCATTTTTCCGCTCTTGCCAGGGTACTCCGGAGAAGTGTTCTTCCCGAACGACCCTATCATCCACAATTATTGTACAACGGCGGTCTCATCGACAACAATTTTTCCTTCAACTATTTTTGTGCGGATAGCCTCTACCTGTTCATGATTTTTCGTACCAATCAAGGCAGCGTTTTTTTCATTGTATACATAATCCGTATAGCGATCAGCAAGACCAAATACCGAAACCCCACCACCCTTGAAACGTCCATCCAGCACATCTTCCACAGTTTTCAGAACAGCCCTGTCAACCGCTTTGGTCATGCTGCTCAGAACAAATCCAGGAGCTTCAGATTCCTGATCACGATCAGTACAGATAACAAGCCCCTTGCTGGCTCTGGCCGCTTCGATAACACCAAGCCCGCTGGCTCCAGCCGCCTGGTAAATGATATCAGCACCCCTGCCATACTGTCCAAGTGCAAGCTCCTTGCCCTTGGCAGGATTGGCGAATGCACTGCCAGTCATACCGATATAACCTGAGATAACCCTGACATCGGGATTAACGGCATGAACACCCGCAATAAAGCCGGTTTCAAATTTTTTGATGACGCTGGACTCCATGCCCCCAATAAAACCAACCGTTCTGGTTTTGGTAACCAGCCCGGCAAGAGCGCCAGCCAGATAGGAACCTTTTTTCTCCTCAAAAACGATTCCACGAAGATTCGCCGGTATCACAACTCCAGGCTTGCTTATATAATCAATACAGGCAAATTTTTTATCAGGAAATTCCGCAGCAATAGCGGTAATATCATCACTGAAGAGCAAACCAACACCTATAATCAGTCCTATATCCGGGTCTGAAGCCATCTGGCGCAATGCAGCCTCTCGATCCGCACCCTCTCCCTGTGGTTCAACATAGAGAAAATTGATCCCATGCTTTTGCTTCGCAATCTCAAGACCGTTATAGGCCGAATCATTGAATGATTTATCTCCCCTGCCCCCGACATCAAAAACCAAACCGATCTGCAGCTTCCCTTTCGATACAGACTCTTTACTCTTCTTTTCTCCGTTTTGAGAAGAACAACCGGAAAGAAAAAGAAAAAAAACAAGAAGACAAGAGAACAAATACCTCATCAGATTATTAAAAAATGATTGAACCTGCCTTTATTGTCACACTCTTTTTTTGAGTGGTCAAAAGTATGAAAAAAACTCTCTATTTAAAAGCCTCACAATGAGAATAAACGAGAATTTCCTTCAGGGTCGTTCATCATGAGTTTTGCTTGAAAAAAACAATAATTTCAATGAAACTCGCTATATTACCGTAATTATTACAAACTCTTCCACCCCTGTCAGAAACGGATGAGCCCTGCCCCAAAAACTGTATATTTCAGAATGAAGCAGGCAAACTCCAGCGAGCCACTTCCTGAAAACCCGCTTCCTCCTGGATGGCGCTGTGAAAAGCTTTCCATGCACAAAGAACGAAGAGTATTCTATGACACCTTTTCATGGCAGGTTTTTGAAAAAGGAGTTGTCATGGTCAAAAAAAAGAACACCCTTTCTCTTCTTGACCTCGATACCGGTTATGAAAAAACGTCTCTTTTTTTCAGCAAAAACCCTTCTTATTTTTTTTCAGACTCTCTTCCACCCGGAAAAGCCAGACAAACTCTCTCTTCATACAGCTCAATAAGGGCATTTGTCAGACTTTGCTCCATCGATGCCCTTACTCATTCATACCGTATTCTTGACGACAATGAAAAAACCGTTGCTATTCTTGTTTCAGAATCATTGAGCCTTGTCAGTAAAAAGAAACATGAACCATTTGCGCATCTTTTCTCCATAAGAGCCTTAAAAGGATATCAGAAAGAGATGCAGTGCATTGAAAAGTCATTGGCAGAACATCAGGAAACAGAGTCTTCCCTTGATTTCAGAGATCTCTTCTTGCTTATCATGAACGTTGCGGGATGCAGGGTAAAAGAGTACTCCCCGAAAATCCATTTGCATCTCGAAAAAAATGCGATCATTCAAGACAGTGTCCGCCAGTTGCTGCAAGCGACCCTCACCATCATACGCCAGAACGAAACCGGAATCAGAAAGGATATAGACTCAGAGTTTCTGCACGACTATCGTGTCGCCATACGCCGTACACGCTCAATTCTCAAGCAGCTCAAGGGAGTTTTTGACAAAGAGGAAACTGCATACTATCTCAATGCCTTCAGGGAACTTGGCAAACGAAGCAACAAACTCAGGGACTGCGATGTTTATCTTCTCCGCCAGCAAACCTGTTTCCACTATCTTCCGCCACTTCTGCGCCCATCGCTCAAACTCTTCTTCAGCGACATTGCCCTCTCCCGCGAGGCACTGCACAAACAATTCAGTCGATACCTTGCCTCAGATGCCTGCCACTCCTTTTTTGAAAAGTGGGAAAGCTTTGTGAACCGAAAGGTAATTTCCGGAGGTGAACAACCTCCAGACGCAACTCTTTCGACACTTGCCGTTGCGGTTAGTTCAATAAAAAAGGCATGGAAAAAAGTAATCCGCACCGGTCGCCGGATCGGCCCTGAAGCAACTGATGGAGAACTTCACACCCTGCGTATCGAGTGCAAAAAACTCCGCTATCTCCTTGAATTTTTCTCCTCTCTTTTCCCGATCAAAACCATTGCCCCGGTGATCCGGCAATTGAAAGAACTACAGGAAAACCTTGGCAACTTTGTCGATTTTGCCATTCAACTCAACCTCCTGCATCAACGCCTTGAATCCATCCAGGAACAAAGCGGAGAAATTCTGCCTGCAGCCTCGACAGGCGGTCTTATGGCAACCTTTTATCAGAAACAGGAAGAGGCACGACAGAAATTCCACGAAAAATTCAGGGATTTTGACAATGCAGAAACCGCCAGATTGTTTGAAAACCTTATCAAAGAGCAGTAGGTGAAATGAAAACTATAGCACTTTACAGTATCAAGGGAGGAGTCGGCAAAACCGCAACAGCAGTAAACCTTGCCTATCTCTCTTCCCTGAATGCCGGACCGACACTGATATGCGATCTTGATCCCCAGGGAGCGAGTTCTTACTATTTCAGAATTTCCGCCTCCAGCAAATATAACAGCGACAAATTTCTCAAGGGAAGCAAAGCAATCTACAGCAATATCAAGGCCACTGATTTTGAAAACCTTGACCTGCTTGCCTCGGATTTTTCATACCGGAACCTTGATATCGAACTGGCTGAAAAAAAGAAGCCCCTGAAAAAACTCCGGAAAAATCTTGAAGAGTTAAGCGAGGAGTACCGGTTTATATTTTTTGACTGCCCGCCAAACCTGACACTGCTCTCCGAAAGTGTCTTTGCCGCCTCAGATATCATCCTTGTGCCGATGATTCCTACGACACTCTCAATAAGAACATACACCCAGTTAATCGATTTTTTCAAAGCCAATAAACTCGACACCACCAAAATTATGACATTTTTCACCATGGTGGAAAAGAAGAAAAAAATGCACCGTGATATCCTGACCGAGTACAGCAATGCTCCAGGGTTCCTCTCCCAGACAATCCCCTGCAACTGCGAAGTTGAAAAAATGGGCATCTACCGCGCACCACTCAATGCCGTCATGCCAAACGCTCTTGCAGCAAAAGCTTATCTCGGCCTCTGGAAAGAGATGATCGCAAGCTTCGGGAAAAACAAATAAGGCTGCGGCTTCACACAAAACCTTTCAGTCACTCAATATCCTTGCTTGCAAAAATCTGCGGCAATCCCGCAAGCAATTTCCAGAAGGTCAAAACCAAAGGCTGATACCTTACAGAACGATTGCTGCCAGTTATGGATCGTATTTTCGGCACCAGCACAGATGCAACTTTTTCAGGGCTCTCGGCCATGACATTGACAATCCGACGCGACTGGGGCGAAATACCCTCAAGCAACAGTCCGGTAAGCACCAGACCGGGGCTCAACTCATGAACACCGATGCTTGTTTTTCCGGCTGTTTTCAACTCACGGGAGAGAAAACGGGTCACTTCTGCCACCCCCCTTTTCGACGCCTTGTGCGGCACCGCAGAACGGGAGAAGGACGCTCCAGTCGAAGAAAAACCCATATTGAAAATATGATAGCGCGGTTCAGGCCAATGAGGCTGACGCGCCATTACTCTGACAGCTTCGGCACAAAGCAATATGGAGCCTGAAAGATTGGTCGTACAGGTTTCAAGAATATCATCGGCATGAAGCTCCCATAAAGGTCGTTTCAACTTCCCGGCACTCCCGGCATTGTTTATCCAGCGATCAACTATGCCAAGCCGGACAGAAGCAAACTCAGCAAGTGCCTTTCCGCCCAAAGGATCACCAACATCACACTCGATACCAAAGAGCTCTCCCTGAGGCACGAGCTGGCGGAGCGAATGTAATGCATCCTCCAGCCGCTGCAAATTCCTTCCGCATATAACCACGCGGTCACCAGCCAGAAGAAAGGCTGCTGCAAGAGCATATCCAACCCCCTTGCTTCCACCGGTGATGACAACACCAAGAGAGTCCGGGTTATGCTTTTTTTTCATACCTGCACTGCCGCGAAATGTTTTCGGTTTTCCTTTTTCTTCAGGCTCCATCCTCCCTCACTCCTCACACCCTCCGCTTTTTTTGAGCGGAAAATCAGAAACAGGATAACGCTCCCATCCCGGAGCATCAAAATGCCACCACTCAGTCGGAAAAGGCTCAAATCCCTCTTCTTTCATTGCAGCTTCAAGCAGAGCACTGTTTTTCAGGGCTTCAGGAGAAGCTCCCTTATAATCGCGATGTGCTTTTTCTGAAAAATCATCAAAATTCGATGGCATTGGGAGCGGATTACCCGAAAGATCAGCAAGAGTGAGATCGACCGCCGATCCACGGTTATGACGTGATCCCTTTGCAGGATCAGCCACATAGCGCTCATCAGGCACTATCTCCCAAAAGCGTTTCTGCACCGATAATGGACGATAACAATCAAAAACAATCAAAGTGTATCCACGTTTTTTCAGTTTTTCTTCGACCCGAAGCAACCGCAATGCTACATCGCGTCTCAAAAGACAGCGGGCAACGGGATAAACTGTTTTTCCTGTGAAATTATTGCTTGTGGCATAGCGGATATCAAGCACTATAGAGTTATCGAGAGTGGCGATATCGACAAAATCTATATCTTCAGCCAAAAGAGATGGTGACACAATGAACAGCGCGACAACAAAGAGAACAAGACGCTTCATAACTAACAGGGTCTTTCATTGATAAAACAACGACACTCAGGTACCGCAACAATTTTTGTATTTCTTTCCACTACCGCATGGGCAGGGATCATTGCGACCAATAGAAATAATCTTACCCTTTTTTGATGAGGGTTTTTCAGGAGCAACCCCTCGATACGGCAGCCAGAAACGATAGATATCACTCACACTTTCAGCTACCATCTCACGGAGTATTTTACGCTCACTTACTTTTAATTCGCGAGAATCTTCTTCATGACCTGCCAGGAGAAAAATGGGGCCAAGAGACAAGGCGCTCTCTTCACCCTCACCACCATCTTCATCCTCCAATCCAAAAATAGGCTCCCAATCATCATAACACAACTCCATACCATACATGAATGCCTTCGCCCAGGTTGATACTGCCCACTCTTCTTCGTCCTTGCTCTCATAGGAGGAAAGATCAAAAATAGGCATAAAACTATCTGGGTCATTCCTGAAAATTACGGCAAGCGAATTCATATAGCGCACAAGAAGCAGCATGATCCGCTGAAACTCCTCTGCAGATGAAAAAGCCGGGGAGCTTTTATCCTCTCCTGTTCCCAAAACACAGGGAAGCCATTCACCAGGCATGACAGTTGTCGGCCCAATGACCAGAGCGGTAAAAAAACCGTCCAGTGCATCAAGCGACATGGCATTACCAGTTCTCTCCGAAATCAGGAAAGCTTCAAGTTCATAAAGTTCCTGCTCGGAAAGTGGGTCGTTAAGTGCCTTTGAAGTGTCCATTCCAAAAAAAATTGAACATTAAGCCATTGTATTCCGGCATTCTTGAGTAATAATAAATTCAAAGTAATGATCTTTGAGCGAATCCCGAAAAGCATGAGACACAATAGAGAAAAATGTTGCTCTTTTCCTGTAAAACGTTGGCATATTTCATGATATATACTTACATTATGGTTTAAGGAGATACTGCATCCCATCTGTAAACAGAATCCAGAAATTCACCGGAATACAGCGCACATGCCTCTTCAAAAAACTATGCAATCATCCCTTCGCGTGACCTTGCCGCGAAAAAATAAATTCCGTACCTGCCGTTTTGTTGCTCTCTGCATGACGGCTGCTTCTCTTCAGTTTGCTCTTCCGGCATCCGCTCTTTGCGAATCCCCTTCCGAAACGACCATTACCCGACAGGCTGCTCCGGTTTCCGAACAACCCCGCCAGAGCTTCAGTTCGATGAAAAGCTTCTTTAATGATGTCACCCATTATTTTGGAACACGATACCGGTTCGGCGGCCAGACTCCTTCAGGATTTGACTGTTCCGGTTTTGTGCGTTTCATGTATGACAAGGTATTCAATATGCGTCTTCCCCGCTCTTCAAGAGAGATGTCGGCTCTTGGCAATAAAGTCAGCAAAGAAGAACTTCAGCCGGGTGACCTTGTATTTTTCCAGACAAAGGGTCAAAAAATCAACCATGTAGGCATCTTTATCGGCAACGATACCTTTGTACACTCCTCACTCTCAAAGGGCATCACCGAAGATCAACTGAAACACTATTACGAAAAAAGATTTGCCGGTGCTGTCCGGATACTTGAACAGCCAGCAGAGAAATTGCCATCTCTTCCAGCGCAGTCTCAACAAACAGAAGATATCACCGAGCCCTCCTGATTCAAGTGCTCCGGAAGCTGAAAAAACAATCACAATGGCTCTTGTCTGCACATTATCAGCAGCAAGTTGATCGGTATTGACTTTTTTTCTCTTCCCTGTTTTTACGCCGAATAACGACTTTTTGGAAACAGGAGTTGTCAGGGATTACCGACAACTCCTCTCGCCTCGCCCCATCAAGGCTTCAATCTGTCAACTACATTTTTTGGCAGTGGTTTGCATCGTTTAAAACAAGCTTTTTTAACTTTACTCGATAATCCCTCTAACTTTATTTAATGCTGAAACAAAAACTGTCATGAGAAACAAATCATTAAAACGGGCGTTGATTGCAACGATCTTTTCTATGGCATGCTCTCCTGCCGCTTTTGCCAATAGTGGCGATATCGGAGTAGCAGTCAAAGGCAGTACCCTTGGCCTTGGCGGAGAGGTAACTGTCGGTCTTTCACCCTCCATTAATGCAAGAGCGGGCTGCAGTGGTTTCCATTATAACGGCCATGCCACAGAAAGCGATATCAAATACAACTACAAGCTTGATCTGGAGTCATTTCCCGTATTGCTCGACTGGCATCCTTTTGACTCAGGCTTCAGGCTCTCGTCAGGGGTCGTCATCAATAACAACAATGTTACAGCAACAGGCAGCTCACAAACCTCATACAATATTGGCGGCACAACATATTCTCCCGGCGAGCTGGGCAATCTGTCAGGCAAGGTTGGCTTCAAGCATGTTGCTCCCTATGCTGGAATAGGATGGGGCAATGCAGTTGGAGAGGATTCAGGCATTTCCATTACCCTCGATCTGGGAGTCATGTTTCAGGGTCGCCCGGATGTAACGCTTACAGCAGAAGGTGGTACTCTGGTAAATACAGTCCCGTTCCAGACAAATCTTGCCAACGAAACAAATGATGTAAAAAACAAAATCAATGAGCTTCAATATTACCCGATCATCTCTCTGGGATTGGCTTACAAGTTCTGATCACTACAGAATATTTTCTCATACCCTTGCAGCAGGCAATTAAAAAATGCCTGCTGTTTTTTTTCCCCTTACCGGCGCCATCCTCCCGCTTTTCAGCCAGAAGTTCCAGCAGGTGATAGGCAAGGTTTCAAAAAAATGATTATAATCCGGAAAAGCAGGCAATGAACAGGCACACTAACCGATTTACAGAAAAAGAGCTATTGCATTCCTGGCTCAAAACCCCTCATTCGTTTCCATGAAAGGCTTTATAAAACTGACCATTATAGTTCTTCTCTCAACAAGCGCCCTTGCTACTATCTCTTTTTTAAGCCTTGGATTTCTGGTTTCACGTTATGCCGAAGCTCCAGCAAAAACCGATGTCATCATTGTACTTGGAGGTGACAACGGACTGCGCGTAAACAAGGGAGCCGAACTGTACAATGCTGGATACGCCTCACATGTGATTCTGACAGGCATTGACGAACGCTTTTACCATCCCAATCACCCCAACTGGCGCGAACGCCGAATGATGGCACTCGGTGTACCCAAAAAAGCCATCAAGGTCGATGCCAAATCAACAACGACCTGGGAAGAGGCTCTCAATACATCAAACACCATGGAGACAAAAGGATGGAAGAGTGCCATTGTTGTCAGCGACCCCCCGCACATGCTGCGTCTTCACCAGACATGGAAAAGGGCGTTTGAAGGCTCGTCAAAAAAATTCATTCTGGTTTCGACAAACCCGACTTGGTGGCACCCTTTCGCCTGGTGGGAAAACAGCAAAAGTTACCAGTTTGTAATCAGCGAGATCAAAAAAAACATCTTCTACATTGCGGTACACTACTGGAGGCCAACAACTCTTCAGGAGTGACCGCCTACAACGATTCGCATGATTTTAACATTGAGCACTATAAATCGAACAAGTTGCCACAGCAGGTTCTTGCGCCAATAGAGAGTCCCCTTTGAAGGTACCGGAGGATAAGCCTCGTCGTAATATGCCTTGACTTTATTTTTGCCCATAAGAGTTCGGATTTGAACGTGTTTCAAAAAAAAGGGTTATTCCGGAATCAACCACCAGAACGGATATCCTTTGGCTTTGTGGAAGAAGAGATAGTGAAGGATAACTTTCAGCCAATGGCCTGCAAGACCAGCCTCTCCCAGAGAATAGTCCATGTTGCGCCCCCACTCTGGATACTTCTCCCAGTCCGGTACAACCGGGAATAACGTCATCGATGCTCCCAGACCATCAAAAGATCCAAATCCTGCCGACACCACACAAGCTGCACCCATTCGACTCATCGAGGCTTTATGGCGATGCTCACTGGCTCCATGGATTTTTTCGGCAATATTAAGCGCCACAATCTTTCCCATAACACCGGCAGGCATACCGGTTCTTGGCGCTGTCGGGAAAATCTGCCGTCCACTCGGGCTCGACATCGGTTTGGAAATCGGATGCGGAGGAGCGAATGCAATGCCCGGAGCATAAATGTTCTTGAAGAGAGGGTTCTGATAAATCGATGGCCAGTCATCAGCTTCCCACTCCTCAAATGGCTTTGCGGTATAGTTCGCATCCACCTTCATAAACTTGTTCGGGGCAAACATCTTCTCTGTAATCTCCACACCCGCCTTGTCATAAGCGGTCAACCCAACACCTGAAAATGAAGGGATAAGCATGGCAAAATCAAACTCCTGCGTCAACTCTTCACCGCCGAGAGTCTCGTAATGCGCCTTGCCAGGCTCAACATGGTGGACACCAGCCCTTCGGATCCAGTTGATGCCATACTCGGCCATAATGGATTCCGTAAAGACCTTCGTAGGAGTATAATAGCCACCCCTGTTGATGAAAGCGCCACCCATACCAAAATCACCCAGTTCATACTCATTGGACAACCAGGTAATTTGCGCCTTGTTACTGAGGCCAAGCTTGGATATTTCGTAGGCAACATTAAGAATATACTCGAAAGCCGCTCCCTGGCATGTAGCCATTGAATGACCGGTCCCAATCAAAATACGCTGCTTTTGACCCGCCTGCATCCGTTTTATATTATCCTGAAGATGCTCCCAGGCATGAGCCGCATGGTTATAGGTACATACCGAAAAGGTGTTTTTATCAGGACCAAGACCTTCGGTCGCATCGAAATTAAGCTTCGGACCGGTTGCATTGACAAGATAATCATAATCGACTTTTTCACTCTGACCGTTTCGGACTCCATCGGTATACTCTATCGTCACATATCCTTTCTGAAACTCACTGTCGCCTTCCGGATGGATTTCAACCGCCTTTGCCTGTTTAAGAACAATGCCCCAGCGATCATAAACTTTTTTCAACTCGAATCGGACATCGTCTATAGACATCTGACCAACCCCGACCCAGATATTGGAAGGAATCCACTGATAGTAACTGTTGGGAGTGACAACAACGACTTCGTGATGTTTGCCAAGTTTCTTTTTAAGAAACGAAGCACAGGTATGTCCTGAAATTCCTGCTCCCAAAACAACGATTTTTGCCATAACTACTCAATATTTTCAATTATGCTGAAACATCGTACCATCACTATATGATTATATGGTTAAAAAGTTAATAATCCATACTATCTGCATTCGCTGCAACTTCACACAAGAAACCCGACAACCAACAAAAAAACAAAGAGATAGATCAAAAACTCATCAACTCGACAGTAAAAATCATCAAAAATACACGTTCAAAAAAACATTATGAGAACATTTTTTTTCATTCAAACACGAATGAAACTGTTTTTTATCGGCAGATCATAAACTCGGTAATAGTTCAGAGGTCGCTCTCTGTTAATAGTATCAATTCCCTTCGGCCGGAAAACATACTGCATTGAAGCCGATAAAACTCAAGCTTCATCGGCTCTTTGCTGGAGTGAGTTATTGTCCGGAAAAGAGTACTGTCCAGTTTTGTTCAGACAAAATCTTTAACAACTCCGTCAAGGGAGAAGAAAAAAAAGTCAACGAAGCACCTTGTCAGGAACACTTTTCACCTCGACAAAGGATTCATTCTCCCCTGCCCCTGGCCTCCACCATACCCTCTGCCCATAGCAGGATTGTACTGATCCCAGACCCATCCGGCTACAGCTTTCAATTCAGGGTCAGAAAGCGGAATCGGAGCCATAAGACCAAATCTTGCAACAGCTTGTGTGTCCACAGCGTTTTTCTTGTCCGGAGATTTCACGAAAGCAATGATGTGTTTGACACCCTCTTCCTTTGTCTTGAATTGAATATGATAACGAGAAGCCAAAGGAATAATTGGAGGAGCTAATTTTGGCGGTGGATTAACTGAATGGCATACACTACAATTCTTTGCAAAAATCGCACTGCCATCAAGAGCGTTTGTTGCCGCTGTTGCTGAAGAGTTGAACAGCAACCCAATACCAATCATAAGTAACAATCGTTTCATGGCTAAATAGAGATTAAATTAACAAGTACCTTTCATACTCTTTCGATAACCTTGCAATGTAGCAATAAAATCTGCGAAATCGCTGATTATGGTTCATCGAAATCAGCCAATAAAAGAATCATTTTGCATTAAAGCATGGAATAGATAGTGGTTATTCTATAATATTTTTTTATTCCTGACTTCTGCTCTTCACAAATATATGTTATCCACTATTGTATAGTCATCAACAATAAAAATATAACAATCGTTACTTTTTTTACTGAATCAAGCCATTGTTTATTACAATTGTTAAACGCTGAACTGGTATAAAAAAGTATTCCAAAAAAGACAAAAGGCTGCCTCAGGCAGCCTTTTGTCCATTCAAATAAAGAATAGAAGCGAAGATATAATTGTAATATTATGCGCCTGCCATCATAGCCTCAACATCAGCCTCAACCTTGCCGATTGGTTTGATGCCAAATTTTTCAACCAGTACGCTGACCACATTAGGCGTAAGGAACTCGGGAAGTGTTGGGCCGAGGCGAATGCCTTTTACCCCAAGAAAGAGCAACGCAAGAAGCACCGTCACCGCTTTCTGCTCATACCAGGCAATATCAAAAGAGATCGGCAGCTCGTTGATGTCCTCCATGCCGAAAACATCCTTGAGCTTAAGTGCAATGACTGCAAGCGAATAGGAATCATTGCACTGACCTGCATCGAGCACACGCGGAATACCACCAATATCGCCAAGTTCAAGCTTGTTGTAACGATACTTGGCACACCCTGCGGTTAAAATCACCGTATCCTTCGGCAAGGCTGCAGCGACATCGGTATAGTAGTGACGAGAAGCATGGCGACCATCACAGCCAGCCATCACGATAAACCGCTTGATTGCACCACTCTTGACAGCATCGACCACCTTGTCGGCAAGTGCGAGTACCTGGTTGTGAGCGAAACCTCCAATAATTTTGCCGTTTTCGATCTCTTTTGGAGGTGCACAGCTTTTTGCCAGCTCAACCAGCTCCGAAAAGTCTTTCGAAGCGCCTTCAGCCCTTGCAGGTATATGCTTAAGTCCAGGATAACCAGCCAATCCAGTGGTAAACATTCTTTTGCGATAAGCTTCACGAACAGGCACAATACAGTTCGTGGTCATGAGAATCGGACCATTGAACGAGTCAAACTCCTTGTCCTGAGACCACCATGAACCACCATAGTTACCTACAAAATGGCTGTACTTTTTGAAAGCAGGATAAGAGTGGGCAGGAAGCATTTCACAGTGGGTATAGACATCAACGCCTTTACCTTCTGTCTGCTCAAGGAGATCGGCAAGATCACGAAGATCATGGCCCGAAATCAGGATGCCGGGATTATTGCCAACACCAGTTTTAACTTCGGTAATTTCAGGATTACCATAAGTTTCAGTGTTTGCCCGGTCAAGCAGCGCCATAGCTTTGACTGCACTGCCACCGGTTTCCATGACCAGATCGGTCAGCTCATCGGCATCAAGATCTCTGGTAAGAGCCACAAGTGCCTTGACATAAAAAGCATAAATATCGTCATCATGATATCCAAGCACCGCAGCATGATCGGTATAGGCCGCCAATCCCTTGAGACCATAAAGCACAAGACTCTTCAGGGAACGAAGATCTTCGTTTTCGCTCAGACTCTCAATACCGACCGTTATAGCTTTAAGAAGAAAATCCTCCCTTGAACTTCCACTCCACAGTGCGACATCCTGGGTTGAGGGGTGAGGCAGCCTGGCATTGAGCGCATCACGCATCGCAAGCGTTTTGCGAATCTGCTCAACAATGGCATCCTCATCGAAGTTTGTGTTGGTAACGGTTACAAAGAGCGACTCACTGACAAGCTGACCGACACTTCGCTCCACCTGACCCGGCAACAACTCAGCCGAAACCGCAAGCCCTTCGGTTGCATAGACAAGCACATCCTGGAGTTTCGCCGTCATTTCGTCTTTGCCACAGACTCCTCTCGCTGTACACCCGGTACTAAGGATGCTCTCCTGACACTGATTACAAGACATTCCCATTGTTCTATTCTCCATTATTTATTGTTGAATAAGCAGGCAAAATCTGGACAATCATCTTCCTGTCCATTGCCGCACCCTCTCTGTCACCTTTCTGTTCTTTAACCAAAGCCCTGTTTTTATATGCTGTACGCAAAATCCTCCAGTTATGGGGCTTGCGTTCAATTATCTCGCTGAAATCGTTGATTGCGCCTTCAAAGTCACCCGTTTGCACTCTGGCCATTCCCCGGTTTCCATAAGCCGTGATTGCTTCACGGAACCTCAACCCGATTTTCAGCGCCATTGTATAATCACTCACAGCACCCTCATAATCCCCACAACTGCTCCTTGCATTTCCCCTGTTATAATAGGCCTCCTCATTGTCAGGTTGTTCAACAATGATACGGCTTATCTCAACAGCCGTACCGCGATACCCTCCCAGCGCATCTTTCAGCATAGTTCTCTCCTTATGGCTGCGTTCAAACCCACTCTTCCAATAAAATCTCACCCTGCAGGCTGATGACAACCTTTTTCACCGGCACCTTGCGTGAAGCCTTCTGAAGAGCCTCCGCAACAATCGACATCAGACCGCCGCAACAGGGAACCTCCATAATCGCCACCGTGATGGTATTGAGATGAGCCATATCGATCATGGCCACAAGCTTTTCGACATATATCTCCATCCCTGAATCAAGCTTTGGACAGGCAATCGCCAGGCTTTTTCCACTCATGAAGGCCCCATGGAAATCACCGACGGCAAAAGCTGCACAATCAGCCGCAAGCAAGAGATCGGAACGCTGGTAATAAGGCGCAATCGGTGAAACGAGATGAAGCTGAATAGGCCACTGCCTCAGTGCGCTCTCTCTGGGTTGAGCCGGCAAAGAGGCAGACGACGTTGCACGACTCCCGTTCGAACTGAAATCCATCATCTTGCTGCCAGGGCATCCACCTCCATGATGAACATGGTGATTCGCCCTATTCGACGACTGAACCTCCGGTTGATGACTCTCCACCAACTGCTGCTCAAGCGGATTGGCAATTCCCGCTTCATCGAGATAGTCAAGCGCCTCCTGAAGAAAATCGTTCTGACCATGATCGATCAGGTGGCGCAAATGCGCAGCAATGACATTCGCTCCACCCTTTGCTATACTTTCATGCATCACCCTCTTTTCATCATAGGGCACCGCTTCACGACTCTCTATCGTCATGGCACCAGTCGGACAATGACCAATACAGGCACCAAGGCCGTCACAAAATAGATCGCTGACCAGCCGAGCTTTGCCATCGATCACCTGCAAAGCACCCTCAGGACAGCCAGGAATACAGTCACCGCATCCGGTACACTTTTTTTCATCTATCGAAATAATCTGCCGTTTCATTTCTCAATCACTCCTCTCTATGGTTATCTATTTCGGCTCCTCAACATTGCCCGATGCAGGCCTTAGCGCGTTTACCGCATCGAGATCCCTCTGCAACTTGCCGATGGTAATTTTATCAAACTCATTATTGACAACCTGCTCGATGCGCATAATTTCATGACGCAGCACACACTTGGCACGGTTTGCACAAAGCTGCTTGCGAAACATGCACTCCGACACCTCAACCTTCCCCTGAAAAATCCCGATCAACTGCTTGAGCCCAATCTCATCAGGGTTCTTGCTGAGCATAAACCCACCCTGAACCCCCTCCTTCGAAGAGACCAGATTATGGCGAATCATCTCCTGCAGCAACCCACGCAAAAACTGGTAAGGAATACCCTGCTCCGCCGAAATGGCTTTCGCCGACACATAACTCCCCTTTGAAGCAGCCAGCGACAACAGTGCCCGTATTGCGTAATCCGTTTTTTTGGTCAGTACTTTCATCTCATAATTGATTTATCTGATATCAATATAGTATCAGTTTAAGAAAAAACAACACCCTTTTCAAAAAAATTCCCGTTGGATAAAAAAAAGCAGTCGTAAAACTGCCAGTGCACTCCCCGCTCTCTAACCCGCAAAGGCAAACCGGAAAACCATATTTAACCATTGAGTTGCATGTCCTGAATAGGCTCAGCTCCATTCTGCCCGATAATTCTACTGCACGACTTCAAGCCGCGCTTTTTATTATTTAAACTCCTTCACGATCACCTTGATTTTTCCGGTGTGAAAATCAGCTCACATGCCTGTTCGAAAACTCTTTTTATTGTGCTGAAATTATCACTATACTTGCCGGAATTCTTTTCCGAAAGATACCTCAAGAGAAGTAAAAATATTTACTTACAAGCATCATGGCTGGTTTCTGCGGATTAGGATGAGTCCGGAATTATTAACCGTTATTTTTTTTATTTACGTGCCTGTTCAATGCAGGTACAAGCTCAAACTGGTGGTCAACATGATGAAATTATCTGATGTTACGGATAAACTTGGCCTTTATATCGATCCTCTCTCAGGCCAAAAACATCTGCGAACAACCTGCCGTCATTTATCAGGATCGTTATTACATGGGTTTTCTGTCGGCGAATATGTGACGCACCCCACCTATCTTTCTATGCAAATAGACCATCATTGCCATATTCACCTCGAACCAGAATTCCTTCAATATCTCAATCACAGTTGTGACCCTAACATTTATGTCGATGTGAATCGTCATGAGTTTATCTGCCTTCGTGATATCGAAGCGAACGAAGAGATCACCTTTTTTTATCCTTCGACTGAATGGGCTATGGAGCAGGTGTTCGATTGCGGGTGCCGAAGTGCTAACTGTTTGGGAAAAATTAAAGGCGCGATGCATCTCAACAAGGAGGTGCTGCCCCGATACAAATTTACACCCCATATCATGGAAAAACTTCATGGGCATCTATCGGAACAACGACCGGTTAATGAACCTCATACTAATTGATTGACTGCTATGAAACTATGTGTACTCTACTCTTCCTATGAGTATTCCGACTCACCAACGAAAGATTACGATCCTTTAAGAGGTATAAAACCGTACTTGACAGATCATGACGTTGAAATGGCAGACATTCATAAAGCTACTGCCGTTCAACAGGTTCGGGCACTCATCCAGCAGGGCTTCGATTTGTTCATCAATCTGTGCGATGGCTCATTTGACTCAGACTGTGCTGGTATAGAGGTAGTGCAGACACTTGAAAATTTTAATGCTCCGTTTACCGGTGCAGCTTCTGATTTTTACGATCCGACACGCGAAGATATGAAACGTGTGGCACGCTCCTTCGGCATCGATACTCCGCTGCATCGCTTTGTTAAAACAGAGGCTGATATTAGGGAAGCTGGCCAGAATTTACGTTTTCCCCTCATTGTCAAGCATCCAAACAGCTATGCAAGCATTGGCATGACAAAGAGTTCCCGTGTAGAAACACCAATCGAGCTGCACGTTGAAGCCAACCGAATTATCAAGGAGTTTGGCGAGGCATTGATTGAAGAATTTATTGAAGGCAGAGAGTTTACAGTGTTGGTCGCAGAGAATTCTGCAGACCCTTCCAACCCTGTCGTCTTCCCATCCGTAGAGTTTTCATTTCCAGAAGGAGAGTCTTTCAAGCACTTCGATTTGAAATGGGCCAGCTTCCAGGACATGAACTGCTTTCCGGTAGATAACCCGGAACTTGACAATCGTCTTCGAACCATATCTTCTCAAATGTTCACTGGTTTGAACGGCTCTGGCTATGGCCGGTGCGATATCAGGATGAATGCTGACGGAGAGTTGTTTATGCTGGAAATCAACCCCAATTGCGGAGTCTTCTACAGCCCGGAAGATGCGGGAAGCGCTGATTTCATCCTGCTCAATTATCCAGATGGGCACAGGGAATTTCTTCGGCTGCTGCAGGAAGCAGCATGGAAACGCTGCCAGAACCGCATTAAAAACTGGAAGATAAAATTTTACCCGCGAAAGGCTTATGGAATGTACGCAACCCGGGATATTCTGCCGGGCGAACTTATCGAAGCCTTTGAAGAACAAGAGCATGTTCTGGTATCGCTAAGCTATGCGGAAAAACATTGGGACAGCCAAAACCTGCGCTGGCTTCGGCAATATGCTTACCCGATCACCGATGAAATCTGGGTGATGTGGAGTAAAAATCCTCGTGACTGGAAGCCCATTAACCACTCTTGCAATCCCAATGCCTGGTTAGAAAACCTCAATCTCGTTGCCCGCCGTTTTATCGGTTCTGGTGAACAAATCACTCTCGATTATGCAACATTCTGCCACGCTACGATGGAAGAATTTGAATGCGAGTGCGGTGAAGCGGAGTGCCGTCACCACATTACAGGCAATGATGCCACACTCCCCTTTATGCTGCGCTACGAAGGGCATGTTTCAGATTATGTCAAAACACGGCTTACTCGAATGTCATCAAAACTAACGTAGTTTTGTGAATACGAGAAAATCCTTTCCAATGGGCCGATATGAGTAATCTCAAGTTTGCCACTGACCTGTGGCACTACATTCGGCCTTATCGCTGGCACGTACTGTTCATCATGCTGGGATTAACTGTCGAGTTCAGCTATGAGGCAGGATTGCGCTATAGCCTCAAGTTTCTGGTTGACGATGTTATCCTCCAGAAAAAGAGTGATATTTTTCTTCTGCTGTTCGCTCTCTTTGGATTGGGTGGTGTGGTTTACAGCTTTTTTTCCGTCACCTGTGATTTCTACTGGGCAAAATATGGTTCCAAAATTTTCAGCGACCTTTGCCACGACCTGTTCCGCCACTTGCAACTGCTTCCACTCGAATACCATGAGCGGCAAAGCACTGGCGATTTGATGTCAAGGTTTACCTCGGATGCCACAAATGTTGATAACGCCCTGGTGATCGTATTGCCTGCTGCATTCCTCAGCATAGGTGAATTACTGATCTCCTCAGCGCTGCTCTTGCAACTAAGTCCACTCTTATTTTCCGGCGTACTCCTTGGTATACTTGTCTGCCTCTCTTCACCATATCTGCTGGCAAAAAAAACCAACAGTGCCAATTATGCATTGTGTAGTTATAACGGGCAGATGGGAATATTTTTACAGGAACATCTGCGTGCCTTTAAAATGATCCGAGCTTACGGACTGGAAAACCACGTCACCGGGCAATACCGTGATCAGTTGAACCAATTCGTTACAGTTGCCAGCAGAGCCAATTTTTTCTCTTACATATCACAGCGGATGCCCAATCTGGCGTTTTTGCTCTTAAATATACTTGTCCTGTTTGCTGCAGGGCTGCTTGTAATGCAGGGCAAGATGTCGGTTGGCGCCCTTGTCTCGTACCAGATCATTTTTGTCAGCATGAGTGCTGCGATTAACCACATGACCTGGATAATCCCAAACCTGTCTTCAGCCAAAGCCGCCATGCAGCGCCTGCAGGAGGTGCTCGAAGTACCTCTTCCCCCGGAAGAGCCGCACAATGACAATGAATTGGTTCGCTTTACCGGGGCAATTGAGTATCGCCATGTTGGTTTTTCTTATGGCAACGGCCAGTCGGTGTTGAACGACCTCAGCTTCCAGATAGAACCAAAAAGCTTTACCGTTTTCGTCGGGCCCAGCGGAGCAGGCAAAACCACGCTCATCAATTTACTACTGCGTTTTTATGAGCCAACAACCGGGCATATCCTTATAAACAAAATGGAAAGCCGCCTGGTCAATCCCCAGTTACTTCGCAGTTGCATAGGCGTTGTTGCCCAGGAAGTCAATCTCTTTAACCTCTCCATTGCACAGAACATTCGCATGGGAAAACTTGAGGCAGACCAGGAAGCCATTGAAAAAGCTGCAAAGCAGGCAGAAATACATGACTTCATAATGTCATTGCCAGAGCAATACGAAACATTGTGCGGAGAATCAGGCGGGCTGTTGTCGGGTGGACAGCGTCAGCGTATTGCACTGGCTCGCGCTTTGGTGCGTGAACCACTGCTGCTGCTTCTTGACGAAGCCACTTCAGCGCTCGATCCGCTGACAGAGCAGGATATCCTGAAAACCATCCTGAAACTTCGAAGCCAATGCACAATAGTGGCAATTACCCATAAACTTAATTTGGCAGTTGAAGCCGATATGACTTTTGTCATGGACAAAGGCTCTATCGTCGAACAAGGCAGTCATACCCAACTGTTAAACAATAACGGTTTGTATGTGCGTTTTTGGAATCACTCCGAAAAACTTGAAGAAACCGGTTTGACCAGCACCAGTTAAAGTCATGCCGGGCAACCATTTTTTGTAGCCTGACATTTTGACGCACAAAAAACAGCGCACCGCTTTTTTTCTGAAAAAGCTTACGCTTGATGATATATATGTTTAAAAAAATTTAACCGGCTTACAATGAAAGTTTTTGGTATTGGTGTTGGTAAAGGCAAGGGATTTCTGGGAGTCTATGCGGTCAATTTTTACAAAGAAGGTGAAATAGTAATGGATCTCAGCATAGGTGAAGAAAGTTCAGCTCGGGATCTCAGGACTATTGAGTTAGCCAAGAGACACATTGATCATCCATTTGGCCGATATGTCAACCATCATTGTGATCCAAACTGCTCCATTGACAAACAGCGAGAGCTTATGATCGCTCTCAGAGATATTAATATCGGTGATGAGATCACCTTCGACTACTCACTCAATGAGTCCGCAATAGCAGCACCTTTCGAATGTTCTTGTGGTGCTCCTAACTGTAAGGGATCAATTTGATCTGCCGAAGGAAGATAAATATTGGGTATTTTACCCATAAAATAAAGCAAAACCACCGGTTTCACTCAACCATACAACCGAGAAAAAACTAACGCTGATATGGTGGAAGGAGGTGACCATGAGAGGGGCTATTCAAGAAAATTCAAAGAGTGAAATGACTCTCTTTCCTTGATTCAAAAAAACATATCGTTATCCCTCGCTGTGCTGAAAATTCATCACAGCGTTGGTAAAAACGATCAGATCGTCCAGATGCCGTTCAATGACGGAAACCATAATGGCGGGATCAACTACCTGGTATTGATGGACAAGCGTGTTGCGAAATCCAACCATACCCTGAAGGTTCCGGGCAAGCCAACTCTCTATAACTCCCCTTTCAGCGAGAATTGAAAAACACTCCCTGCTCTCTTTTGGCAATCCGAATTTATTTACTTTAATGAGATGATTTGCAAGATCAATGGATTGTTCACATGCCTGCTGCAAATTGAGCGCGATGGCATCCTGACGCATGAAGTCCTCTTCAAAGGGTTTGTCTGAAGGCAAGGCGTAATACTTCCGGATTTGCTTTATACAGCGCTCAATACTCTCCTTTTTATTCAAAATGATATCATCAAACATCACGCAATGATTACTCCTGTTCGTTCAATTTCGGCAAGAATGCCTGCCCGCTCTTCATTAAGTTTCTGATAAAATGAGAGAGTAAGCATTTCAAACTCATCAAGGACAAAACGGTCACAGCAGAAAAGCACACGACCGGTCATGATTATTTCCTTTTGAAAGACCGTCGAAACCATCCTCAGGTTCAGGAGATCAACCTGGCGACCCACAAGCTGCTCCAGTTCATACCGACCATCACTCATCGCAAGCTGCACAGTGGTGACAGAACTCTTGTGCGGCAGCAGCAAGGCAATATCCACATCACTATCCGCCCTTTCATCCCCGGTCGCAAAGCTGCCAAAGAGATAAACGGCCAAAGTTTCCGGAAAATGCTCCAGAATAGTTCTCACAATAGCTTCGGCCATCTTGTTCTCAGTTGATGATTGTTCGCTACGAAAATAAATTTAAAGAATATACAGATATCGCGGCACTGAGCGAGACGGAAAAAATATCCGATAACCTCCTGATGAAAAGAGACGCAGCCGCAAAGAGAGGACTCAGCTTTAAATAAATCTGGAAATTGGAAGCAGCGAGTCTGAACTGAAGAGATAATGGAAAAGGGATCGTGACAACAGGTGGGACTTACTGAGTGAAATGATGGTCGTCCCGTAATTTGACGCTCCTTGCAAAACTTCCCAATGGCTACCCATCATTGGCACCACACAAGCGCAACCGCCCGAAATCCAAAGAATTCAAACTCTTTTGTTTTCATCGCCATCCAATCTATATTTAATTGTATGAGGGTTGGTCATGGCTTGGCATGATTCATGCCGATGGCTCCAGATTGATACTTTGGCGGAACAATAGAGAATCGAATGGAGAACTCGAACGATCATTACGACAGTCCGTGGAAAGATGCCATTGAGCATTATTTCCCGGAGTTTATGGCCTTTTACTTC
>SZXY01000118.1 GCA_005843805.1 Chlorobium sp. | reverse complement strand
CGAGCGAGACTACCGGAAGGTTCGTTATCGTCGATAACTATGAAATTGCCGGTGGCGGAATTGTGATCGAGAACCTTTCGGCTGATGAAACCCTGCTGCAGCGTCATATTCGCGAGCGTGAGAGCAACTGGGAAAAAGGGCTTGTACGGCCTGCAGAGAGGGAACGGGCCAACGGGCACCGTGCAAAGCTCATTGTTTTTACCGGCGCTCCCGGTACAGGCAAGCGGGTTGTGGCCAAAGCACTTGAGCAGGGGTTATTTGAGAACCGACTCAATGCCTATTATCTCGGTGTTGCCAATATCGATCGCGGTCTCGATGCCGATCTTGGATACCATGCTGACAATGCAGGGGAGAGGCTGAGAAGAATCGGTGAACTTGCCCGTATCCTGACCGATGCGGGGCTGATTTTCATCACCACCATTGACGATGCCGACGATTACGATATTGAGACATTGAAACAGTTGAACGAGCCGAACGATATTCTTGTCGTCAACATGGGCGAAAACAACTTCTCCCGATACAAGCCCGATCTTCAGTTGCCGGTTGTCGGCGTGGTGGGTGAAGCTGTCAAACAGGTGGCCAGTTTGCTGAAGACAAGGGAGATCATTATCGAGTACGAGATATAAGTTTTAGCGCCAAATCCTTTTTTCGTGTTACGCTTCCTGATGTTCGGAAGCGTAACACAATAAATCCACTCTTCTTTTTGTATCTTCTATGGCTTATCATTCAACAATTCGCAGTTTAGGCGCCTTAGCTTAATCCGTCTTTATCTGCCTCTCTGGAGAAGTTATGTCTGCAGGAGATAAACTAAGAGATGAAATCCTCGGTTTTCAAAAAGCTCAGTTCGAGCTCATTCGTTGGAAGCTTATAGCCACCGGGGCTACAATAATTACAGCTTTTTCAGGTACGAATGCTCAGCAATTGAGTTGGTTGGCCTTTACGATTTTACCTGTAGTTGTTGTGTATTGTGATCTCATTAGTCGTGACTATGACATTCGTATTGCGTTAATTGCATTCTTTCTCCAGCGTCAGGGTGGCGAGTATGGTGCTTATGAAGAGTTCCTGAGAGAACCTGGTGTTTCACGGTCACGGCCTTGGTTACTTGGCAATACTGCAATGCGTATGTCATCAGCAATAGTCTGCATTTTAGTGATTTTGCTTGGCCTTCAGCCCAAATTAATTTTTGGAAATAACATTAGGCTTGAAACCAATTATATTCCTGTTGTGGCAGGCTTTGCAGGTATCTTGCTCTTGTTCTTGATTGAGCAACATTCTCGTGAAGCGTATGAACGAATTTCCAATATGACAGCCAATTCCTCGTCACAGCTACTCGATAAAACTTCCCAACATACCTGAGAAGTTATGGCTTCTTTACTGACAACTCAGTTGTCAAGTGAGTTGTGCTTATGTTGGTTTCCTGCTGATTTCGCTCAAATTGCATAATCTCCGGTAAAGACTTTGACTCGGTTCAGCGAAACAAAGACCTTGTCGCCCTTGGCAAGCTGAAGATTTACGTAGAGCTCTCTCGGGATTTCGGCATCAATGGGGTTGTCGAATCCTTCGCATTCAAGGTTCAGTCCAATCTGCCCTCCCAAAAGTCGCACCTCCTGTATGGTTCCCACCAGGTCGCTTCCGCTGCTTTGTATCTTGCTGATTCCTATTTCGTGAGGACGCACAAATGCCTGGCTTGGTTTTTCCTCGGTGTGTTTGAGCTCATCAGGCGCATCGACATGGTGTGTGCCGAGGCTTACCTTGCCGTTCCGGATACGCCCGTGAAAGACGTTGACGTTGCCGAGGAAGTTGTAGACAAAGGCGTTTGCGGGGTGATCGTAGACCTCCTGCGGTGTGCCTTGCTGTTCGATCTTGCCCTTGTTGATGACCACAATCCTGTCGGCCAGTTCGAGCGCTTCT
Organism: Chlorobium sp.; assembly: GCA_005843805.1. Classification (GTDB taxonomy): domain Bacteria; phylum Bacteroidota; class Chlorobiia; order Chlorobiales; family Chlorobiaceae; genus Chlorobium. Next base: position 13,632 of record SZXY01000118.1, on the reverse strand, counting down.
TCCTGGTCGTGGGTGACAAAGATACTGGTGACGTGGATTTCGTCATGCAGCTTTCTGAGCCAGCGGCGAAGCTCCTGGCGCACCTTGGCATCAAGGGCTGAAAAGGGCTCATCCAGCAGCAGCACTTTCGGATTGACCGCCAGTGCCCTTGCAAGGGCGACTCGCTGGCGCTGTCCTCCGGAAAGTTGAGAGGGGTAGCGCTTTAGTGCCCACTCCATCTGTACCAGCTTCAGCAGATGTTCAACACGGTCACGGATTTCCTTGCGAGGTGGTCGTTCTCCTCGCGGAAGCACATTGAGGCCGAAGGCGACATTATCGAAAACGTTCAGTCGCCGGAAAAGCGCATAGTGCTGAAAGACAAATCCCACGTTCTTTTTCCTTGGAGGAAGGTTTGTCGTGTCTTTGTTTTCCAGAATTATTTTTCCTGAATCTGGCAGTTCCAGACCGGCAATGATGCGCAGGAGTGTGGTTTTTCCACAACCCGATGGTCCCAGAAGCGCAATAAGGTCACCCGAATCGACATTGAGGCTGATGTTGTCGAGTGCCGTGTATTCGGCAAATTTCTTTGTAATGTTTTGCAGTTCGATACCCATTGTCTGATGCTCTATGCTGTTTTTTTGAATTGATGCTCCATTGCACTCTTGAGCACAATCGTTATGAGTGCCAGGAAAACAAGAAGGGAGGCAACGGCAAAGGATGCCGTAAAATTGTATTCGCTGTAGAGGATTTCCACATGCAGCGGAATGGTGTTGGTCTGGCCACGGATATGGCCTGAAACAACCGATACCGCACCGAATTCACCGATGGATCGTGCACTGCAGAGGATCATGCCGTAGAGGAGACCCCATTTTATGTTTGGCAGGGTTATTTTGGCAAAAATCTGCCACCCTTTTGCGCCAAGTGTCAACGCAGCCTCTTCCTCATCTCTTCCCTGTGCTTCCATCAATGGAATGAGTTCACGGGCAACGAAGGGAAAGGTGACAAAGAGGGTGGCAATGATGATGCCCGGTGTGGAAAAGATGATTTTTATGCCATGCTCGCCAAGCCATGATCCGAAAGGGGTGCGGCTGCCGACCAGCAGGACAAAGATGAGACCGGCAACCACAGGGGAAACGGCAAACGGAAGATCCAGAAGGGTCTTCAGCGCGGCTTTTCCCCTGAAATTGAATTTTGTGATGGCCCATGCCGCCGCTAAGCCAAAGAAAGCGTTCAGCGGCACGACGACCGAGACGGTCAGCAGTGTCAGTTTAACCGCTTCAACGGCATAGGGTTCACGGATGCATTCGAGATAGAACTCCCATCCTTTCTGGAATGCCTGTGAAAAGACCAGGGAGAGTGGCAGAAAGATGAAGCCTGTAAAAAACAGGAAGGTCAATCCGATCAGCACAATCTGCACTGGCTTTGGATCGGAGAGTGTTTTCGGAGCGGGGTTGCCCGGTGTTCTCTTTGGTGGATGCATGGTCTGTTATCGGTATTCTTTCTGTTGCCACTCCTGCACGGCGTTCAGCAGAAGAAGCATGGAAAATGAAATGAGCAAGAGTACCAGCGCAACGGCTGATGCACCGTTATAATCGAACTGATCGAGTTTTGACATGATCATCAGTGGGGCGATTTCGGTTTTCATCGGCAGATTACCGGCAATAAAGATCACTGAACCATATTCTCCGATGCCACGGGCAAAAGCGAGGGTCGCACCGGTAAGAAGAGCAGGAAAGAGATGCGGCAGCAGAATTTTGCTGAAAGTCTGCAGGCGGGTTGCACCAAGACAGTGCGCAGCCTCTTCGATTTCCGGTTCAAGCTCTTCGAGCACCGGCTGAATTGTGCGGACGACGAAGGGAAAGCCGATGAATATAAGGGCTATTATGATACCTGTTGGTGTGTTGATGATGGTCAGACCCCACGATGTGAGGCTTTTGCCAAGCCAGCCAACCGGAGAGTAGAGCGTTGCAAAGCAGATGCCGGCAACTGCTGTTGGAAGAGCAAAAGGGAGATCGACAAGGGCGTCGAGGAACTGTTTGCCGGGAAAACGGTACCGAACCAGTACCCATGCGGTCAGAAGACCGGCAACAGCATCAAAAACAGCCGCAAAGAGTGCTGTGGAAAAACTTACCCTGTAGGAAGCAAGAACGCGTGGCGTTGTTACCGCACTGAAGAATGGTTCCCAGCCCATGGGAATGGTGTTGATGAAGACCATGCTGAGTGGTACAATCACGATCGCCGAGAGGTAGAATACCGTGTAACCCATCGACAGTCCAAAGCCAGGCAGAATGTTGCGTCTTTTTCTCTGAAAAAATGCCATCGTGAATGTTATTAGTGGGAATCGCAGAGAAAAACGGGAGAGTTCGTTCTCTCCCGTTTTTCGTAATGTTGCCTTTTCAGTTCAGTAGTGACAATGCTTCAGGGAGTATAGATCTGGTCGAAAACTCCGCCGTCGTTAAAGTGGGTTTTCTGGGCACTCCGCCAGTTACCGAACACCTCGCCCAGGGTAAAGAGCTTGATCTTCGGGAAGTTTGCCGCATATTTTTTCAGCGCTGCAGGGTTGCGGGGGCGATAGGAGTTTTTGGCAATGATCTCCTGAGCCTCAGGAGTATAGAGGAAGTTCAGATAAGCTTCAGCCAGCTTGCGGGTACCATGTTTATCGACGTTTTTATCGACGATGGCCACAGGTGGTTCGGCAAGGATACTTACTGGAGGCGCGATGATTTCAAACTGGTCGGTTCCGAACTCCTTGAGAATCAGGTGAGCTTCATTTTCCCATGCGAGCAGCACATCGCCAAGTCCGCGCTGAGCGAATGTCAGGGTTGAACCACGGGCGCCAGTGTCAAGCACAGGAACATTTTTGTAGAGTGCCTTGATGAAGTTTTTCGCCTGTGCAGCCGATCCTGTCTGTTTTTGTTTGTAGCCCCATGCAGCCAGGTAGTTCCAGCGTGCGCCGCCTGATGTTTTAGGGTTTGGAGTGATCACCGACACACCTGGCTTTACAAGATCGTCCCAGTTTTTGATCTGTTTCGGATTTCCTTTTCGTACCACAAAGACGATGGTGGAGGTGTAGGGTGTGCTGTTGTTTGCCAGCCGCTGCTGCCAGTTTGCGGGCAGCAGTTTGCTGTCGGAGATGGCATCAATGTCATAAGCAAGTGCCAGCGTCACCACATCAGCTTCAAGGCCGTCGATGACGGCACGGGCCTGTTTGCCCGATCCGCCGTGTGACTGGTCAATTTTCACCGTCTGACCGGTTTTTTTCTGCCAGTATTGGGTAAACGCCGCGTTTTCGCTCTGGTAGAGTTCCCTTGTAGGGTCATAGGAAACATTCAGAAGTGTGGTACTTCCCGCAGCCTCAGCGACGCTTCCCGGAAGACCGGAAGCAAGCACAAGCGAGGCAAAAAGCGTTATTTTTTTCGTCCATTCAAAACTCATTGTCTTCTCCTGTTTATTGTAAGTTGTGGTATGGTATAAAAAGCCAAAAAAAAAGCCGGTTCACTGTTGATTTCAGTAACCGGCCATTACAAATAACTCTCTAAGGGTACTATGTACACGAGCCGGATAACCTTATGCAAGCATGATCTCTTGTTTGGCAGCAGCGAGTGCTGTACGAAAGGGTAAGTATCCCGGCTGAAGTGCTCATAATTGCTCCGTTTGGTTAACGATCGTTAATAAAACTGAATCTTGTCAACCTTTCCAAGCATATACCATAAAAATACCATAAACAGGGTATGCCGGGGGCAATGGAGAATTGATAATTGACAATGGATAAATGGAGTGTCAGGTAGCGTGGATTTTACAGCCAGGTGCCGATTCTTCTTGCGGCGGTGAAGCTGCTCCATGCAAGGGCGGAAATGAGATTTTTATCTCCAGGGAAGCGGTCTGAAAATTCCTTGACAATGCCCTCATCGACCCGGTAAGGAGCAAAGGCAGTGTAAAACGCAAGCCTTCCGGCACATTTATCCATTTCTCCAAGCGGAACTATCGCTTCGTCACACCACATCGTATTCATACCAGGATCAACACCATTCCAGCGCCGTGCAGCTTTGCTTACCGCTCTTCGGACTTCAGGGGAGAGTGCCTCGGAGCCTGCATTTTCGACAGCTTGAGCAAACCGGGCAAATGCACCTGCTATTGGGCGAGAGGGTTTTGCCCACAAGAGATCGTTCGGAAGAGGGCAGTCCGGCAGGAGGTCAAGCGATTTTCCCGGTTCTTTCTCACGCCTGACTGCACCGCCGAAAAACCATGCGGCCAACTGCATCGCTATTTTTTTCGGTAAACCCTGGGTAAAAGGAAGTGGCGAAGAGCCGAGCAGTATGGATACCATTCGGTTGATATAGTGGAAGACGACAGCAGTACCGATAAATGCCGGAGCTTCTTGACGAGGAAATGGAGGTTTTCTCAGAAGCGGTGAATCGGAGTTGCGTGTGGCTGAAGCCCATGCAGCAACAGCGCTGAGGTAAGGGTCTTTCAGGGCATCAGGGTAATCGGATCCTGCAGAGCTGAGAATCATCATGCTGTGGGCATCGACACAGTAAAGACACTGGTTGAGTTCTGAAATCGCAGTTGCAACAACCTCCTTGGCATCGCGGCGTCCATTATCGGCAAGCAGCGTCTCCCTGCATGCCATCCAGACTCCTGCGAGCAGTTCAGGAACCGGCAGATGCAGGGTAAAGGGCTCAACCTCCGCCCCGAACTCCCTGCGAATCTCAGCAAGAATCTTTCCCGGAAAACTATCTCTGGCAACCTGAGTTCGGGAGCTAATATATCTGATGCTCATAATGTTGTTCTGTTTATGCAATCATTTTCATGAAAGCAGCAACAACGATGGCGCAGCAAAAGTTTTCCTTTTTGTCATGAGAATCCCGGCTCCGTAGGAGCGACATGTTGGTAGCGCCGGGTTTCAACCCGGGGGAAAGGGATTTCAACCCGGGGGAAAGGGATTTCAACCCGGGGGAAAGGGATTTCAACCCGGGGGAAAGGGATTTCAACCCGGTGGAGAGGGTTTTCAAACCCCCGGCGAAAAGGGTTTCAACCCGGCGAAAAAGATTTAATACCGGTAAAAAGGGATATTTATTCCACCAAAACCTTGCCATACAGCTCATAAGCCGAACTGTCGCTGATTTCTGCCATACAGAATGAGCCAACCGTAACAGGTGCACTCTCAATTGTGAGGATGCACTCATTATCGACTTCAGGCGCGTCAAACTCAGTTCTTCCAAATGCGATATCATCATCAAGCTGGTCGATCAGCACCTTGACTGTTTTGCCTTCAAAGACGCGGTTGTTTTCTGTTGCCACACCTTCCTGTACCTCCATCAGTTCCGCAACCCGTTCCTGTTTCTCTTCTGGGGTGACCGTATCGTCAAGCGCGAACGAGGGCGCATGTTCCTCGTGGCAATAGGGGAAGCAGCCAAGTCGGTCAAATCGGGTTGTTTCGACGAACTGAAGCAATTCCTCGAACTCCTGGCGGGTTTCACCGGGATAACCGGCAATCATGGTGGTACGCAACCGGATATCCGGGTTTTTCTCACGGATGGTTTCAATAAGGCGGATGGTCTCCTGCTTGTTGATCCCACGGTTCATTGAGCGCAGGATATGGTCATTGCAATGCTGCAGGGGGATATCGAGATAGTTGCAGATGTTCTCCCGTTCACGAATGGTGTCAATTACCTCAAGAGGAAAGTTCACCGGGTAGGCGTAGAGCAACCTGATCCAGTCAAATGCCATGTCCGAAAGGCGCAGCACCAGGTCGTTCAGCATCGACTTACCCGTGGTGTCGTAGCCGAACATGCTGATATCCTGAGAAATAATGTTCAGCTCCCTGACACCCGCACTCTTGAGTAGGGCAGCTTCGCGCAGGAGCTGCTCAACCGGCTGGCTTTTGTAGCGCCCCCTGATTTTCGGGATGGAACAGAACGAGCAGGCTCGGTTGCACCCTTCGGCAATTTTAAGGTAGGCGAAGTGCGGGGGGGTGAGCAGGGTGCGTCGGTCATAAAGCTCCTCGCGGTACTCTGCACCAAGCGCCGCAAGTACTTCGGGCAGTTCCCGGGTACCAAAAAAAGCGTCCACCTCCGCCATCTCCTCCTGGAGTTCACGCCGGTAAAGCTCGCTGAGACAACCCATCACATAGACCCGCTGAACCTTGCCCTCAGCTTTTTTATCGATTGCAGCAAGGGTTTCAGCAATCGATTCCTCCTTTGCATCCTCGATGAAGCCGCAAGTGTTGATGAGAATGGTATCAGCCTCATCGGCAGTGTCGGTAAAGATGATGCCCGAAGCCTCCGCCTGTGCCATCAGGCGTTCGGAATCGACCGTGTTTTTCGAACAGCCGAGGCTCAGAAGAAAAAGTTTATGCGTTGTCATTGGTGTGGCACATTCATGAAAGTCGAAAACTTGTCGAAGCTGTCCTTTGTTCAAAAAAGAGAGCTCTGCTGATTTTGAAGCAATCAAGGTAGCCAATGCGGGAGAGAATAACAAAAGGGAGGTATTTGAATTGTTTTTCCTCACAGGTTACTGACGAAAACGCGAAAAAAATATTACAGTTCACCTGCGGGCCTCTGAAATTGATGCGTACAAAATGCTTACATTGTCCATAAAGAAGCACTGTGGCTTCGTACAAAGCGGGCGGATGAAGGCTGATTTTTAGGCAAAAGCTCTCAAGACCAAAACGAGAGCCCTAAATTACCTTTCTGGAATGAAGATCCAGTAACACGAAAGGGAGTGAGAAGATGAGTAGAGGTGGAAGCAAATTATTCCAGAATGGCGCAACCTGGTTGCGAGCGGATTTTCATTTGCACACAAAGGCGGACGGGACGTTTTCCTGTTCTTGGGAGAAAAATGATTTTTGTAGTAATTATGTCGAAGCTTTGGAAAAAGCAGGCATTCGGATTGGCGTTATTACCAATCATAACAAGTTTGATAAGGCTGAGTTTTGTGCATTACGCGATAATGCCAGTAAGAGAGAGATTTTCCTTATTCCAGGTATAGAGTTGTCAGTTAATGATGGTGCCAATGGTATTCATGTTTTGATTGTTTTTAGTGAGCAATGGCTTGAGAAGGGCGACGATTATATCAATCCTTTTTTGGTTTCCATGTTTCCTGGCAAGACACCTCAACAATATGAGAATAATAATGGACGAAGTGACAAAAACCTTCTTCAGCTTGTTGATGAATTAAATAAAATTGGTCGGGATTATTTTTTGGTTTTTGCGCATGTCGAAGAGAAGAAAGGACTCTGGCATGAAATGGATGGAGGAAAATTATCTGATTGGGCCGATAAACGATATGATGCTGTCAGAGAGCGTTCTCTCGGTTTTCAAAAAGTTCGAACACATGATGTTCCTGAAAGGAGCTGTCGGGTCAAGGTCAAGCAATGGCTTAATAATTGGTATCCAGCAGAAGTGGAGGGTTCTGACCCGAAAAATTCTGAAGAAATTGGACGGGGCGACTCTTCTTATCTGAAGGTTGGCGCCTTTTCTTTTGACGCGGTCAAATTCGCTTTGATTGATTATGCCAGCCGTGTTGCAAAAGAGGTGAGAATGTATGAGCATTCACATATCAAAAGCATTCATTTTGAAGGTGGGACTTTGTCCGAAAAGACAATTTATTTTTCGCCTGAATTGAATACATTTATCGGTATTCGCGGGAGTGGCAAGTCTTCGATATTGGAAACATTGCGTTATGTTCTTGACATTCCCTTTGGTGAAAAGTCAGGGGATAAAAAATATAAACAGGATTTAGTGGGATTCACCATGGGGAGTGGCGGCAAAGTGGTACTCAATATTCTTGACCGTTATGGTAACCCATGTGAAATTCGTCGTGTATGGAAGGAGAACTATTCCGATGTATTTGTAGGCGGAAAACTGCAACCAGGAGTTTCTATCCGTGAAACTGTTTTGCATAAACCAGTATATTTTGGCCAAAAAGATCTCTCCAACACTGGGGAGGGTTTTGAAAAAGATCTTGTTGAAAAGTTGCTCGGATCCAGGCTTGATGAAATCCGTCGTAAGATTGCTGAACAAAATGCCAGGGTTACAGACGGGATTGACCGCCTGATGAAAATTGCTGACGTTAAAGAGCGGATTGATGAACAAATCAAGATTAAACAGGATACCGAGCATCGTCTGACCTTTTACAAGGAGCACGGGATAGAGGAAAAACTGCAAAAACGACTCTATTTTGACGCTGATATACGTGCCATGAAAAAGGGTATTGATCTGGTCGAAGAGTTTATTGTTGGCCTGAAAGAGTTGTTGGCGCAAAACGAAGATGATATTTGCAATTTTACCGGATATTCATCAAAACATAATGCGGATTTATTTTTGCGGTTTTATGATGTTTTTTCTGGTGTGACCCGTAGTCTCGAAACCGTCAAGAGTGCTGTAATGAAGACAGAAGAGGCGAAGGTAGCTCTTTCTGAAAAATATTCTGAACTTGTTGCTGTTCGGCAAGGTTTGGTCGATGAGTTTGCTGAAATTGAGAGGAAGCTTGCAGAAGAATTTAGAAAGGATAGCCGCCAAAATATCAGCTCTGGGGAGTTCCTGACACTGAAGCAGAAACTGGCGCAAACAACCCAGTTATTAACGAATTTTTCGAAACAAGGGGAGCAAAAAGACTCTGTTGAATCTGTTCTTGCCCAGGAATTACAGGCACTGAATGATCTCTGGCATGAGGAGTTTCTTCTTGTCAAGGATGAACTGGACAAGATAGGTGGAAAAAATAGTGCATTGGCGATTGCTTCAGGTTATAAGGAAGACAGGGCTGCCTTTCTTGAGTTTATAAAAAGCATTTTTAAAGGCACAGGTATTCGGGAAGCGACATTCAAGTCGATAGTTGACAAGTATCCAGACTTTATCTCAATTTATACCGATTTTGAAAAGGCTAAAAATGGTTTTGGCAGCAATCCTCAACTCTTTGCTGATGTATTTATAAAAAACCTTAAAACGCTTTTGACCTATCAGGTGCCCAATAAATTTACGATTACCTATCGTGGCAAGGAGTTGCAGCACCATTCACTGGGACAACGAGCATCCGCATTGATTTTGTTTGTTTTGAGCAAGCAGGAGCACGACGTGATTATCATTGATCAGCCTGAAGATGACCTTGATAATCAGACTATTTACGAAGATGTCATTAAGCTGGTTTGTCAGATAAAACCAAGGATACAGTTTATTTTTGCTACTCATAACCCAAATATCCCTGTATTGGGAGATGCTGAACAGATACATGCCTGCTCGTTCATGGATGACTGTATAGCAGTGCAAAGTGGAGGAATTGATGATCCTGCACAACAGAAAACAATTGTTGAAATTATGGAGGGTGGTCGCGAAGCTTTCAATCGGCGAAAGGAGATTTACCAAATATGGAAACCGTAGAACTTATGACTATTCTTGCGCAAGGCGAGGACAGTCAGCATCAATTCAAAAAAAATATCAATAATGCAGAGTCGCTGGGTGCAGAGATGGTGGCATTTAGCAATGGAAGCGGAGGGAAGATAATTGTCGGCGTTTCTGATGATGGCGAAATTGTTGGCTTGTCCAAGGACGATATCCATCGTTTAAATCAACTGATATCCAATGCTGCAAGTCAGAATGTCAAGCCTGCAATCAACCCCACGACTCAGAATGTCCTTATTGAACATGAATTGATTCTCATTATTATTGATGTTCCAGCAGGGATAAACAAGCCTTATCAGGATAATAGTGGTGTGTTTTGGGTAAAGAATGGTGCAGATAAGCGGAGAGCGACTTCTCGTGAGGAAATTCAGCGTTTGTTTCAGGCATCTGGTTTGCTGCATGCGGATGAATCACCAGCAAACGGCTTGACGATTGCAGATCTGGATCTTGATTATTTTCGTGAGTTTTTCCTGAAAAGATATGGGGAGTCGCTTGAGAAGCAGAAGATACCTTTTGATCAAACAATTCAAAATATGAATTTAGGGCGAGATGGTCTTCTGAATATTACGGGAGCCTTGTTGTTCGGGAAAAATCCATCGGTTCGTTTGCCAGCATTCATCATAAAAGCAGGATGTTTTCCGGGAACAACCCTTACGTCAGAATTTTATAAGGATAGCCGGGATATCCAGGGGAAAATGGCGGATATCTTTCAGCAGACGTTAAGCTTTATCCAAATAAATCTTCGTCAAATACAGGGAGAGCAGAGTGTCAATAGTCTGGGTAAACCTGAAATTCCCCGTCTTGCTCTGGAAGAAATTGTTGCAAACGCTTTGGTTCATCGCGACTATTTCATTTCAGCGCCAATACGGGTTTTTGTTTTTGATGACCGAGTGGAAATTATCAGTCCAGGGCATCTTCCAAACAATTTGACGATAGAGAATATCAAGGCAGGCAACTCAAATACTCGCAATCCTGTATTGGCATCTTTCGCAAACCAGATTTTGCCATATCGAGGCTATGGCTCGGGCATTTTGCGTGCAATGTCGCTCTATTCTTCCATTGATTTTGTTGATGATAAGGACGGCAACACCTTTAAAGTGGTTTTTAGGCGGAATCTCCAGTAGATTCTCCGTTGAATCGTTCGAGAAAATCCTGCTTCCACTCCATGAACGAACCTTTCTGGATTTCCGTTCGCGCTGTCGCGGTAAGCCACATGAAAAAAGAGATGTTCTGCATGGTGCAGAGTTTAAGGCCGAGAATCTCACCCACATTCAGCAGGTGGCGGATATAGGCTCGTGAATAGTTGCGGCAAACATCGTTATCGAATCCCTCGTCAATTGAGCTGAAATCTTCTGAATATTTTGCAGAGCGAAGATTCATCTTGCCCTGGCGTGTATAGACCCTGCCGTTGCGCCCTTCACGGGTCGGGATGACGCAGTCGAACATATCGACGCCTCGCTCAATTGCGTTCAGAATATTTTCCGGTGTGCCGACTCCCATGAGGTAACGCGGTTTATTCTCTGGCAGCAGTGTGTGCGAAAGTTCGAGTATACGATACATTTCAGCGGCCTCTTCGCCCACAGCCATGCCTCCGACAGCATAACCGTCAAAATCAAGGTCAACCAGCGCTTTGGTTGAAATGGTTCGAAGATCGGCGTGGATTCCACCCTGCGTGATACCAAAAAGAAACTGTTCATGACCGTACAGGGGAGAGGTCATGCTGAACTGCTTTTTTGCCCGTTCAGCCCATCGGATGGTCAGCTCTCCGGAAATGCGGACATACTCTTTTTCGGCGGTAGAGGGAGGGCACTCATCGAGCGGCATCATGATGTCGCTGCCGATAATGCGCTCGGTATCCACTACATTTTCAGGCGTGAAATAGAGTTTGGAACCATCGAGATGCGACTTGAACATGACCCCCTCCTCGCTGATTTTGCGCAAATCGGAAAGGGAATAGACCTGGTATCCGCCACTGTCGGTCAACAGAGGGCCATCCCAGTTCATGAATCGGTGCACCCCGCCAGCTTTCTGCAGAATATCGTTGCCCGGCCTCAGATAGAGATGATAGGTATTGGCCAGAATAATATGGACGTTCAGCTCTTTCAGCTCATGCGGCTCAACCGATTTCACGCTTGCCCGAGTACCCACCGGCATGAAGACCGGGGTCGGGATATTGCCATGGCTGGTTTCAAGCACACCGCACCGGGCCGCAGTTCTGGTATCTTTTGTGGTAACGCTGAATTTCATCTGTTATCTTTTGTTCTGGCTGAGAGTTCGCCTCTCAGAGCCGACCCTTCTGAATTTGAAGCAATCAAGGTATGGAAAGCGGGGGAGAATAGCAAAAGCACGCCCGTTGGGCCTTACCGTTTCTTACTGCTATTTTTGTGACCCATTACCTATATTAATAACGTTGCCAATGTTTAAGCTGGTGTTGTCACATGAAAACCACATCTTACTTTAACTTTACAAGAAGCAGGTCTGACCGTGCAGGCATAAAAGAGGAATGGATTTGTTTTGTTGTAGAAAATCCCGAGAAAACCGTTATTCAGTCGGATGGGAGAATAAAAAAATGGGCTCATATTCAGGAGGCAGGAAAAGTATTGCGGGTTATTCTGCTTGAAGATGGTGAAACCGTTCATAACGCTTTTTTCGATCGATCATATAAAGAGGACTAACTCATGAAAGTAAAATATTTTGAGGATACCGATACCGCTTATGTTGAATTACTCGATAAGCCAGTATTCGAAACTCGCGAGATCAGTGAAAATATCATGATCGATATTGATGAGAAGGGAAATCTCGTCAGTATGACCATCGAACATGCCAAAGAAAATGCCGGTCTATGGGAATTTTCTTATCAGGAAATCCCAAAAAGGGAAACAGCGTAATCCTGATTTGAATTGTCTGGAACTCTTCAGCGACAATACTCTTGTGTCATAACGCAGGATTTCATTTGTTTTCTTTTCCACAGAACTGATGGATACGAATTCAGGGCAAGAGGTAACACATCAGGAACTTCATAGAACATTGAAAGTTACTATACATCGAGCATAAGAGGGATGGTTTTTGGCGAAACAATAAGGAGGTGCTTCCATGATTACCTTGTTTGAATGCTGGAACGGCGGGTCAGTGCAGTGGGATCGTATGAAACCGCCTCAATTTGTTTTCAATTTCCCTCCTGGCAGTCCCGAAGTAATTACTTTTTTTCAGTTGAGCGGTCGTATGTGTGAAGTCATGACTCAAACTGAGTGGCATTTGAATATGGCAGGACAACTCTTCGATATTCCGAATTTTCCTCCTCTTGAGATCGACGCATTCGCATCCAATTTGAGAAATACCATGGGATATGCGCCTGTGTCTATTCCATATCAAATCGGTAACCAATTCACGGGATTTATGACTATCCCGATTGTTTTATGGGTGAATGTTGTTACAGGTCGTGCCGATATGTATAACCCATTCACCGGACTGGTTTATGGTCAACAATTACTCCCTTCTCAACAGCAATTCAATATACCTGTGCCGACCACTAACTTTTTGATGAGCATAACCCCACAGGGAACCGTTCAGGGAAATGGTGCAAAAAATTTTCTGGACTCCCTCTCAACGATTATTGGGGGAGCAGGCAAGATCGCTGAGCTCTTGTCAAAAACCAGCCTGTTTCAGGATGGTTCACAATCTTTTTAGCCGGGATTCAAGAAGAAATTGGTATTTTTGTTCTTGGGCAGATCTTTTTGATTTATACAATAGTCTGTTGTTCAGAAGTATTTATAACCTTGATGAAACCTGACAATGAAAATTCACTCTCTTCTTGTAGGCCTTCTGGCGGTTGGAGTAATAGCCTCCTGTGCAAAAACTCCGCAAGCTGAAAACGAAAAGAAAGCACCAGCACCAGTTGTGGTTGCGCCTCCAAAAGCTCCTGCACCTCAGCCAAGAGCCGGAGAACCGGTCAAACCTGTAGAGGCGGCTAAAGTTGCCGACCAGGCAAAGGTTGAGCTTGGAAAGAAACTGTTTTTTGATCCCCGTCTTTCAAAATCGGGATTCATTTCTTGCAACTCCTGTCACAACCTCAGTATGGGTGGCAGTGACAATCTGAACAGCTCAATTGGTCACAAGTGGAAGCAAGGACCGATCAACTCTCCGACCGTGCTCAATTCAAGCATGAACCTTGCACAGTTCTGGGATGGCCGTGCAAAAGATCTCAAGGAGCAGGCGGGTGGCCCGATAGCCAATCCAGGCGAAATGGCATTTACCC
>SZXY01000087.1 GCA_005843805.1 Chlorobium sp. | reverse complement strand
TGTCGAACTCTTCCCAGAGGTCGAAACATGCGCTTGCCTTGGCTCACTCCTCGAAGAAGTCCGGAAAGAGTGCCGTTGCCTTGTTGAATTCATCGAAGAAGTCTGTAAGGAATGCAGTTGCTCTGTCGAATTCATCGAAGAAATCCGGAAAACATGCACTTGCCCTGTCGAACTCATTGAGAAAGTCCGCAAAGAGTGCCGCAGCCCTCTCGCATTCCGGCAGGAAGCTTGACAAGCGCATGCTTGCTTCATCGAAATCAGTCAGAGGCAAAAAAAAGAAAGTGCTTCTCTCATAGCAATGAATTTCGACTACCTTTTTATCGTGTAAACCCTCTGACCAGACCTTTGAACAATGATAAAACATATAGTGATGTGGCGGCTCAAGGATGCTGCACATGGAAATGACAGCAATACCAATGCTTCTTTGATCAAGGAAAAGCTTGAGGCATTACGGGGAAGAATTCCCGGGATGATGGTTGTGGAGGTTGGAGTTGATTTCAGCCGGAGTGAGAGTTCCGGGGATGTGGTTTTGTACAGTGAATTTCTCGACCGCAAAGCTCTCGAAGCCTATCAGGTAAATCCTGAGCACGAGGCTCTGAAGCCCTTTATCGGAGAAGCAAGCAGGGAGCGCAGGGTTGTGGATTACGAGCTGTGATTTAAAATTTTTGCAGTGGTTCGGGATTCGACAAAAAAAAAGCGAATGGCAAAAACCATTCGCTTTTTCATTTTGTTCAATCTTTTCTGTTTATCCCTGAACGATGCACTCAGCAGGGCAGACAGCCACACAGGCAGGAGCATCGTATGATCCTACGCATTCGGTGCAGGTTCCGGCATCGATGATATAGACATCATCGCCAGCAGTAATTGCATTGACAGGACATTCTGGTTCACAGGCTCCGCAGTAAGTGCATTCTTCAGTAATGTAAAGTGCCATATTGATATCCTCGCTTAAAAGTTGTAAAAAAAAAGAAAGAACGAATCGGGTGAATTTCGATCAATATAAGATTTTTTTTTTGCCCAAAAAAAACGCCTCATCACTTAAGGTTATTTTGTAACTCCTTTTGTTTAATGAGCGAGCAAATAACATTCTACCGGGTGAATGGCCGGTTACTTTTGTTCATGGATTTCGTAGGCGTTGATGATTTCTCGGACAAGCTTGTGTCGGACAACATCGGATTTGTCAAGATAGACAAAACTGATTCCCTTGATATCGTTAAGGATTTTCGGAGAATTGGTTAGGCCAGACTCCATCTTTTCCGGAAGATCAATCTGGGTTACATCACCCGTAATGATTGCTTTCGAATTAATGCCGAGTCGAGTGAGGCACATTTTCATCTGCTTGTTCGATGCGTTCTGCGCTTCGTCGAGGATAATGAATGAGTTGTTCAGTGTCCGGCCTCGCATATAGGCAAGAGGTACAATCTCGATAACCCTCCGTTCCGTGAGAAGTTTAAGTTTTTCAGCGGTGAGCATCTCCTGCAGTGCATCATAAAGGGGGCGGAGATAGGGATCTATTTTCTGGGCCAGGTCTCCCGGCAGAAACCCAAGGCTTTCACCGGCTTCCACAGCCGGGCGTGCAAGCACAATGCGCTTGACGCTTTTGGCTTTCCATGCGGCAACCGCAATGGCTACGGCGGTGTAGGTTTTTCCGGTTCCTGCAGGGCCGATGGCAAAGACAATATCATTTGTTTTTGCTTCTGCCACCATTCTCCGCTGGCCGTTGGTTTTTGCCCTGACGGTATAGTCCGGAGTTGTGACAATAATATCCCCGTCGCCTTGAGGAAGATTTTCCTGCCTTGGAGCAGGGCAGAGGGCAAGGGAGATAAGTGCGTTCAGGTCATTGTCGAGCACTTCACCATGCCTGTCGGCCAGAGAGATCATCTCCCTGAAAATCTGTTCGGGTATTGCCACCTCTTCGGGCTCTCCCCTGAAGGTAATCTGTGTTCCCCTTGCAGTAATGAGAACCTCGGGAAACTCATTGCGGATTTTTTTCAGGTGCGAATCATAAGCCCCGAAAAGAATCACAGGTTCTATGCCCTCGATATCTATGGTTTTTTCTGTAGTCAAGATTTCAGGTTGTTATGCATGAGAAGTCTTTTTTCCGTTATCGAGATAGGGGTTGCTGGCGGCAAGGTAGTGTTGAACGTACTCTTTGACACCCTTTTCAAGTGAGGTAAATGTCTTGTTGTATCCCGCCGAATGAAGCTTTGCCATCTCTGCACAGGTGTAATACTGGTATTTGTCGCGCAGCGTTTCGGGCATGGGGATGTAGTTTATCTCAGGTTGACGCCCCAGAGCCGAAAATGTTGCTGTTGCAAGATCTTTGAAGCTTCTTGCCGTTCCTGTTCCGACGTTGAAAAGGCCCGATACTTCGGGCTTTTCAAGCATCCAGGCCATGATACTGGTGCAGTCCCTGACGTAGATAAAATCCCGGAGTTGCTCTCCGTCGAGGTAGTCCGGTCTGTGCGACTGAAAGAGTTGTACCGTTCCTTTTTCGCCTATCTGATGGAAAGCCTTGAATACCACACTGGTCATATCATCTTTGTGATACTCGTTCGGACCGTAGACGTTGAAAAATTTCAGTCCCGAAGCCTTGTCGAGAACACCATGCTTCAGTGCCCAGCGGTCAAAAAGCTGCTTGGAGTAGCCATACATGTTCAGAGGGCGGAGTGTGTCAACACCATCAATGTTATCGCTGTATCCGTTTTGTCCGTCTCCGTAGGTTGCCGCACTCGAAGCATAAATAAGCCTGGCGTCATGGGCCATGCAGTAGGCAGCAATTTTTTTCGAATAGCCGAAATTGTTGGAGAGAAGGTGATCGGCATCGGTTTCCGTAGTCGAACTGTTTGCACCCATGTGGATGATGGCTGAAATACCCTCAAGCGCCCCCCGCTCAAGCAGGTCGGGGAAAAGATTCTTTGCTATAAAATCAGCAAAACGAAGTCCTGAAAGATTACGCCATTGGCCAGTGGTTGTCGATCCAAGATCGTCAACGATTATGATATTCTCTTCACCGTTACGGTTGAGTTCCCAAAGCATTGCGCTGCCTATAAAGCCAGCTCCGCCGGTGATAATGACCATGTTGAAAATGTAAGTAATGGATTTAATGCCTGTAAAACCAATATAAAGAGGCGGCTATAAAAACAAAAGGCCGCTTGCAATTTAAGCGGCCTTTCATCTTGAACTCTCTATTTCAGGCAGATGCTTTAAGCTGGATATCATTGACCAGCAGTTTTCTTCCCCAGAAGAGCCATAATCTTACAGTATCGACAGGTTTGCCTACAATTTCAGATATCTGGCGATGTTTGAGTCCCGATATTTCGCTTAAAAGAACAGAGAACTTGATATCGGCAGCCCACTGTCGCAAAGACTCAATAAGCTTGAGTGGAGTGTGGCAGGTTTTTTCGCTTATACAGAAATCGGTGTATTGACCGAACTGGTCGACATAACACTCCCTGAACGTTTTAAGCAGGTCGGTCTCTCTGGTTTTTGTATTCGCATAGAGATAGGTTCTGTTGACAAGGTCACGTGAGGTATCTTCACTTCCAGTCATCCAGTATGCAAGGCTGTATATATCGTCAAGAAGATCAAGAGGTGTTTTTTTTATCCGTGTCATGAGTTTCTCCCTTATATTGGATATTTTTTGTCCTGTTTTAATGTATTAAAAAAAATGGGGATTGTCCAGATTTATTTCATGAATTGTTTGAAAAAGCGGTTTTTTTGATCAAATATGACAACTGATGGCATTGGCTTATTATAACAGGCATAGATTTTACCGGAAACAAGTATTGATTTCATTACATGCAGAGAGATCTTAAGCACCGTCTCAATCCCGCCTTAGAGCGTATTGCGACATATCAGGTTGAGGGTGGGCAGCAGGCTGAGGTGAAGCTGAACCAGAATGAGAGCCCTTTTGATGTTCCGATGTGGCTCAAGGAGGAGATTATCGGAGAGTTTATCAGGGAGCCATGGAATCGCTATCCTGATATACTGCCTTACCGGGGCATGAAGGCCTATGCGGGTTTTCTTGGTATTTCGCCTGATTCGGTGATGATGAGCAACGGTTCAAACGAGATGCTCTATACCATATTTCTTGCAGTTCTTGGCTCTGGAAGGAAGGTTCTGATTCCCGATCCGTCGTTTTCACTCTATGAAAAAATAGCATTGCTCCTGCAGTCTCAGATTGTAAGTGTGCCAATGCACTCTTCTCTTGATTTTGATACTGATGCTATACTTCGTGCTGCCCGTGACGAAAATGTTGATTTTATAGTGCTCTCGACGCCGAACAATCCTACCGGTAAATCACTTTCGCTTGATGAAGTCCGCTTGATTGCAAGTTCGACCGATGCAATTGTTCTTGTTGATGAGGCCTACATCGAGTTTTCCCGTCAGCACTCTGCTCTGGAGTTGATTGACGAATTGCCGAATCTTGTCGTGCTTCGTACCATGTCAAAAGCGCTTGCCCTTGCTGGAATCCGGATTGGGTTTGCGATTGCCAATCCTTTGCTGATGGCCGAGCTTGCCAAGCCGAAAATTCCTTTCGCTTCAGGCAGGCTTGCCGAGATAACGCTCATGCATGTGCTGGCCAATTACTCTCTTGTGAGTGACGCAGTGTCGTTCATTCTTCGTGAACGCGAAAAACTCTATCGGGAACTTCTTGCTATTGATGGTGTTGAGCCGTTTCTGAGTGACACCAATTTTCTTGTCATCAGGGTTCGTGATGCCGGGACTGTTTTTCGCGCTCTCAGCAGTGAGGGTATTCTTGTCAGAAATGTCTCAGGGTACCACCTGATGGAGAACTGTCTGAGATTCAATGTTGGACTTATTGAAGAAAATCAGCGTTTGATTACAAAACTCCGCTCACTTTAGAGATGCCGGAGTTCAGAAAGTTGCAAGGCCCTGAAATGAACAGGCTGAGTGCGGAGCAGTGTTCGGGGGCGCCAAAATACCCTCTTTTTCTTGTGCTGCACAATATTCGCAGTATGTGGAATGTTGGTTCCATGTTCCGTACGGCAGATGCTGCCGGAATTGAAAAAATGATTTTATCAGGCTATACTGCAACGCCGCCGAGAAAAGAGATTGATAAAACTGCGCTGGGAGCCCAGGAAACCGTTGTTTGGGAGTATAGTGCCGATCTGTCGGCTACTCTTGCAGCCATGAAGAGAGAGGGTATCAAAATCTGCGGGCTCGAGATTACCGAAGGGAGTCGTCCCTATACGGCAATCACTCCCGGTGATTTTCCGATTTGCCTTGTTGTCGGTAACGAAGTTGACGGCATTGAAGACGAGGTGCTCAATTTGTGTGACGAGGTGCTCGAGATTCCGCAGTTCGGTTCCAAACATTCGCTCAATGTCGCTGTTGCTGCCGGTATTGCCTTGTTTGAACTTGTAAGAATTATCCGCAGTAGTGTGTAACTTTTTGTTTATTGTTCGTGTTTTGTTTACTTAAGAGATTAAATGTTTATAACTGTGTTCTTCAATGCTTCATTACAAGACATATGAGTTGGAGGAGCCGGGAGCTCCATGGGTTGTTTTTGTTCACGGAGCTGGCGGCAGTTCTTCGATATGGTTTCTGCAGATCAAGGAATTCATCAAGCATTTCAACGTCTTGCTGGTTGATCTGAGGGGGCATGGCAAGTCGAAAGGCATCGCTGCTCACAAGGAAGATCGTCACTACGACTTTGAGGACATTACCCGCGATATTATCGAGGTGCTTGACCTGCTGAAGATCCAGAAAGCCCATTTTATAGGTATTTCACTCGGTACCATTCTGATCCGCAATCTCAGCGAAATTGCTCCTGAGCGGGTCACGTCCATGATTATGGGTGGCGCCATCATAAGGCTGAACATTCGCGCAAAGGTGCTCGTTACCCTTGGAAACATGTTCAAGCGTTTCGTGCCCTATATGTGGCTCTACAGTTTTTTTGCGTGGATCATCATGCCCAGCGAGCGTCACAAAAAGTCGAGACTTCTCTTTGTCAACGAAGCCAAAAAGGTTGCCCAGAAAGAGTTCATGCGCTGGTTCAGGCTGACCTATGAGCTTACGCCGCTCCTGAAATACTTTGAAGAAAAAGATACCGGTATTCCGACGCTCTATCTTATGGGCGAGGAAGACCACATGTTTCTTCCCGCTGTCCGTTATATCATTACACGGCATACCAATTCCTGGCTTGAGGTCATTGGCAATTCCGGCCATGTCTGCAATGTTGATCAGCCACGTGAGTTCAATGCCCGAGCCATAGTTTTTCTGAAGAAAATGTCTGCTGCCGGTTCCTGTGAAAAAGGGTCGCTTCAGTTCGCAACCTGTTAAATGACAGGTTTGTTGTAGTTGTTCATGGCGTGCTCAATACCGTTGACTGCGAAATCAAGGGCAGCGTCCATGCAAACCGGCAGCACTTTCTCCACCGTAACCTTCTCATCCTCGCTGAATTTTCCAAGAACGAACGACGAAAAGGAGTTCAGAGGCTGCTCGTCTGGTTTGATACCTATGCGCAGACGGGAGAACTCTTCACTTCCGAGAGATTCAATAATGTGTTTCAATCCGTTTTGTCCTCCGGCCGATCCTTTTGCCCTGAGTCGTATCGAGCCTGAAGGAAGGTTCAGGTCATCACAGATCACAAGAATATCTCGTATCCCGATTTTATAGAAATTCATGGCAGCAACGATCGCATGACCGGAGAGGTTCATGTAGGTCATTGGCTTCAGAAGTATGACGCTTTCCCCCCGGTAAGAAATTTTGGCGCCAAGGTAATTTCCCTTTCCCCTGCTGAATGATGCCCGAAACGAGTCAGCTATTTTTTCAACCACGTAAAAACCGATATTATGGCGTGTTCCGTTATACCGGGGTTCAGGATTTCCGAGACCAGCAACAAGTTTCATGGCACAAAGAGTAAATGCAACAGGGGGTTCCGTTTTTTACACAAGAGAAAACAAAGTGACCGCAATGAATATAATGGAGAGGTGCCGCAAAACAGATAAAAAAAACTTCATCATTGATTTTGAAAAAAAATGTAACGCTTGGGAACGAAATAGTGTAACTCCCCTGAGAAGTTCCATAAAAAGGTATTGAGATTCATGAAAAAAGTTGCAAATTACAGCTCCCTGTTGTCGTCAGGGTTGGTAGTTCTGACTTAATTCTGCAGACAACAATCTTTTCTTGAGTCAAGAAAAAAACAGTGAAAAAAAAGTGCAATGAAAAAACCGTTTAAAGTAACATGGTGGGTCAGAGCTCTTGGAGTTCTGGGAGGCCTTGGAATCTTGCTGCAGGCACCAAATGCCATGGCAAGTGAGGCTGATTTGGTATTACCTGATTTACACTCAGGCGTTTTCCTTGGAGGAATTCCTGGTGACACGCTTCTCATGTGGGGTCTTGCAATCTGCCTGTTCGGCATGATTTTCGGCATTGTTCAGTACATGGGCATTCGCAGTCTTCCCGTTCACAATGCCATGCGCGAGATCAGCGAACTGATCTATGAGACCTGCAAAACCTACCTTGTGACACAGGGTAAATTCATTCTGGTGCTCTGGGTTCTTATCGGTGCGATTATTGTTGCTTACTTTGGATGGCTTCGCCATCTGGAAACAATCAAGGTTGTTTCCATCCTTATTGCCAGTCTTATCGGTATTCTCGGAAGTTATACCGTAGCCTGGTTTGGTATGAGGATCAACACCTTTGCCAACTCAAGAACCGCATTCGCCAGTCTGGGCGGCAAACCCTTTCCGACTTATGCCATTCCTCTGAGAGCCGGTATGAGTATCGGTATGCTGCTCATCAGCATCGAGCTGTTTGTTATGCTCTGCATTCTGCTCTTTGTCCCCAATGATTTTGCCGGCCCATGTTTTATCGGCTTTGCTATCGGTGAGTCTCTCGGTGCTTCAGTGCTTCGTATTGCCGGTGGTATCTTCACCAAGATTGCCGATATCGGTTCCGATCTCATGAAGATCGTTTTCAAGATCAAGGAAGATGATGCCCGTAACCCTGGCGTTATTGCTGACTGTGCCGGTGACAATGCCGGTGACTCGGTTGGACCTACGGCAGACGGTTTTGAAACCTACGGTGTTACCGGTGTAGCCCTGATCTCCTTTATCCTGCTGGCCATCAAGGCACCTGAAATTCAGGTCATGCTGCTTGTCTGGATTTTTGCCATGCGTCTTGTGATGATTCTTGCCAGTGCGTTCTCTTACTGGACCAATGCTGCGATTGCCAAGGCGAAGTACAGCAATGCCGATGAGATGAACTTTGAAAAACCACTGATCACACTTGTCTGGCTTACCTCGATTGTCTCGATCATCCTTACCTACATCGCATCTTACTACCTCATCAGAACACTTGGTGATGGTACCATGTGGTGGAAGCTCGCTTCGATCATCACCTGCGGTACGATTGCCGGTGCGCTTATTCCTGAACTGGTCAACCGCTTTACCTCCACAGAGTGTGCCCATGTTCGCAACGTCGTACAGTGCACCAAAGAGGGTGGAGCTGCGCTCAACATTCTCGCTGGTCTTGTTGCCGGTAACTTCAGTGCTTACTGGATGGGTCTTGCCATTGTTGGCCTGATGGGTACGGCCTATGGTCTCAGTACTCTTGGCATAACCACTCTCGGTTTGACTCCTGAACTGATAAGCGCTCAAGGCATCGCGACTGTCGGACTTGACAAGGTAATCATGCTGGCGCCTTCCGTATTTGCTTTCGGTCTTGTTGCTTTCGGCTTCCTGAGCATGGGCCCGGTCACCATTGCAGTTGACTCCTATGGTCCGGTTACCGATAACGCACAGTCGGTCTATGAGCTTTCGCTTATCGAAAACGTTTCGGCCAAAGAGATCGAAAATGAGTTCGGTTTCAAGCCTGACTTTACCAACGCCAAAAGGTACCTTGAAGCCAACGACGGCGCAGGCAATACCTTCAAGGCAACTGCCAAACCGGTGCTTATCGGTACTGCTGTGGTAGGATCGACGACCATGATTTTCTCGATTATCATGATTCTTACCAACGGTCTGGCCGACACCATGGCCATTGCCAAGCTTTCCATTCTTTCGCCTCCGTTCCTGCTCGGTCTCATGATGGGTGGTGCGGTGATCTACTGGTTTACCGGTGCATCCATCAATGCTGTGACCACCGGCGCCTACTATGCGGTTGAATTCATCAAGAACAACATCAAGCTTGACACCTCCGTTGAAAAGGCCTCGATCGAGGACAGCAAGAAGGTTGTGGAAATCTGTACGAAGTTTGCGCAGAAAGGTATGATTAACATCTTCCTTACCGTTTTCTTCACCACACTTGCCTTTGCCTGTCTCGATTCATTCTTCTTTATTGGCTACCTGATCTCCATAGCACTCTTCGGTCTCTACCAGGCTATCTTCATGGCCAATGCCGGTGGTGCGTGGGACAACGCCAAGAAACTCGTTGAAACAGAACTCAACGCAAAGGGTACTGATCTGCACGATGCCTCGATTGTTGGTGACACCGTTGGCGATCCTTTCAAGGACACCTCTTCGGTTGCCCTCAACCCGATCATCAAGTTCACCACACTCTTTGGTCTGCTTGCCATCGAACTTGCTATCGAACTTGCCCCACAGGTAGCTTTGACCCTGGCCGCAGTCTTCTTTGCACTCTCGCTTGTGTTTGTACACCGCTCCTTCTTCTCCATGAGAATCAAGGTAGACGAACACTAAACGTTATTGTTATGAATCTGCCTTGGTGCAGACGAATAAACGAGAAAGAGCCGCACACGCGGCTCTTTCTCGTTTATGGAATCCCTTCAAAACAAAGAAAGCCACCCTTCCTCCATTTGATTTTATCTGATGCTCTTGATCAT
This sequence comes from Chlorobium sp., assembly GCA_005843805.1. Lineage (GTDB taxonomy): Bacteria > Bacteroidota > Chlorobiia > Chlorobiales > Chlorobiaceae > Chlorobium. Next base: position 1,409 of record SZXY01000087.1, on the reverse strand, counting down.
CTTTGGAAGATTGCACCAGACAGAACTTGCAAAAGATAGCAGATTTCGTCGGCTTGAAACTTTAGCCCGGCGAGCTTGATTATTGAATTATTGAAACTACCGCCTGCTTGAAAAGAGTACATGGCGGTACTTGTCAATGTTTTCCAGGATTTCACCTGTTCCTCTTGCTACAGCGGTAAGTGGATCTTCAGCGATATGGACGGCAAGTTTTGTTTCCTCGTTGATTTTTTTGTCAAGTCCCTTGATGAGCGCTCCTCCTCCGGCCAGAAAGAGACCACGGTCAAGGATATCTACCGAGAGTTCCGGTTTGACGACCAAAACCTCAAGAGTTTTTTTAATGGAGGTGATAATCTGGCTGATCGGGGTGGCAATGGCCTCCCTGATGGTGACTGAATCGACTTTCATCGCTTCGGGAAGCCCGGACTTGATGTTTACCGCCTTCACTATCATGCTCAGTTCCTCATCGAGTTTGAAGGCCGAGCCTATTTGCATTTTTATCTCTTCAACGGTACGCTCACCGATGGCCATATTGTATGACTTGCGGAAGTGCCGGACAATCGCGTTGGTGATATCAGTGCCCGCAACCCGCAGTGACTCGCCGGATGCAATACCGCCGAGTGAAATAACGGCAATATCCGTTGTTCCACCCCCGATATCGACAATCATGTTTCCTCTTGCCTCATTGAAATCAAGGCCAATGCCGATTGCTGCCGCTATTGGTTCCGCAACAAGGTAAACCTCTTTTGCGCCGATATGTTCGGCAGCATCATGAACCGCTCTTTTTTCCACCTCGGTGATACCCGACGGGATACCGATCACCATACGTCGGATACCAAGTGAAAACCGTTTTTTTGTTTTTTTTATCAATCCTTTCATCAGCTCTTCCGTTGCCTCATAGTCTGCAATGACACCATTGGCAAGAGGGCGGATCGTGATGATGCCGGGATGGGTTTTTTCATGCATGAGCAGCGCTTCGTGCCCAATCGCCACTACTTTTCCTGTATTGCGTTCACGGGCGATAATAGAGGGCTCGTTTAAGACAAGACCTTCATTTTTGATATAAATCAATGTATTCACTGTGCCGAGATCAATGGCAATATCCCGGAACAGATTGCTGAAAAGGCTCATGTTGGCATGGTTCTATGAAATCTCATGGGGGCTTGAACAGGAAGTGAGACCGGCTATCTCTCTGCCGGGAAATTAATCGGCACGAATCCTCCCTCAAGAGGATGACACAACACTTGCCTGAATGCGCCAAGTTACACAATGCTTTAGCTCACTCCCAAAAAAAATCCACAGCAGAGGTAGGGGGCAGCTCCCTGTGCCTCTCCTTTGTGCAAAAATTTCCGATACACATGGGGCATTATTCCCCCGAATGGTCAATCATTACATTTCGGAAAATGGTAATG
>SZXY01000130.1 GCA_005843805.1 Chlorobium sp. | reverse complement strand
TTCTTGACGGGATTTTCCGCCGCTACTTTCTTTCGACCCGACCGTTTGCCAAGGAAAAAATTGTGACACTCGATGATTTGAAGGAGGCAGAGATGATCTGTATCGCAAATTCAGTGAGAGGGTTGAGAACTGCTGTGTTCAGCGGCGATGAAATTCTTTTATAAGTCCATAGCTCGTATAAGACTATAATAGCTGTAAATGGTTGATGCATCCACCAAAGAGCAGTATATTTCCTGCTGAAGCTATTCTATAACTTTCTTTCTCACCCGAATATGCGTGACCATACTCCTGATTTTAAAATGCATGAGCTTAATGCCGACGACAAGGCGCTCATTCGTCAGACTGTTCAGCAACTTCTGGAGAAGCTTGCCGGTGATGGCAAACTGAATGGGGATACTTTGCTTGAGTTCTGGGTTGAAGTTCCCGGAGTCAAGCGTCCCCGTGGTACCTTCAGGGGCGGGATTCTTATGCCGGACAGCTTTGTTTACATCAGTGACTATTTCCACTCTGATGCCGATGCTCCCCATGTTCTGAAGCCGGGTGCTTCCTACGCAGCAGAGGGGGGAAGCCTTGAAAGGGCCTGGGATGATCTGCTCGATGAGCTTTACTACCAGGTTGAAATTTTTACCTCTCCGCTCTCTTTTGTCAAAGGTGTGACGCTTGAACTCTGGGCGGGCAATCGCCAGCGTCCTGAGGGTGAGTGGGTCTATGCTGTTGATCGCAAAATCGAGCTTGGTCAGGTTTTTGCGGGATAATCGCAGATGGTGCTGACCGGGCAGAGCTGGCATTCCGGCTTTTTGGCTTTGCAGGTGTAGCGTCCGTGCAGGAGCAGGTAGTGATGAAATTTTGTAACCCACGCTTCGGGGATGATTTTCATCAGTGCTGTTTCGGTTTGTTCCGGTGATTTTGACGCGACCAGTCCTATCCTGTTTGAAACCCGGTGTACATGGGTGTCTACTGCCATCACTGCCTGGCCGAAGGCGTTGGCGAGAACAACGTTTGCGGTTTTTCTTCCTACCCCCGGAAGGCTTTCGAGCGCTTCCCTTGTTTCGGGCACCCTGCCCTGATACTCTTTTACCAATATCCGGCTGACTTCGAGAATGTTTTTGGCCTTGTTGTTGAAATAATTGATGGAGCGTACAAGGTTTGTAATCTCTCCCGGTTCCATCCGACTCATGCTTTCGGCGTCAGGCGCAACACGGAAGAGCTCTCTGGTAATGATATTGACCTGCTTGTCGGTTGACTGGGCAGCCAGTATTGTGGCTATCAGCAACTGAAAGGGGGTGTCGTAGTGCAGTTCGCTTTTCGGGTTTGGGTATCTGGCTCCGAGTACTTCTTCGAGAAAAACCACTTTTTCTTCAGGGGTTTGGTTCATGGCTTTTTTTTTCAGTCAAGGTTTCTTGTTTGAATGATGCGTCGTTCCGGCAGGATAACCGCCGTCAAGCGGCCTAACATGGGGTTATCTTTGTAGATACATCCGGTATCGATGGCGATGAGTTTTTCAAGCATGATGGGCTCGGGAACTGGCGTGTGGGCGCAGACAAGGGTTTTTTGCCAGGGATAGTTTTGTGTTTCAAGGAGTGCGGGGTGCATGTGCATTCGTAGCCGGCAGAACTCTTTGGGTGAGTAAAGCCGGAGGTTATCCTTTATGGTAAGCCCGGGGTCAAGGCCTCCGTGGGTAAAAAAATGGTGTTCTGTTTCAATGAAGTAGTGGCAGTTGCGGAAAAAAGCGATGTGTTCTTCCGCCATATCAAGGCCGTCCGGGCTGTTGTAGGAGTCGAGTGTGGCTCGGCCTCCGTTTTCAAGCCATCGAACTGGGTCGAGGGTTTCAAGGTATTCGAGCAGGAGCAGCTCATGGTTGCCCATGAGGAAGTGGCAGGAGCAGGATAAGGAAAGATCGACAAGATAATCGATGACCCCTTTTGAAGATGGGCCCCGGTCAATCAGATCGCCTGAAAAGACAAACTGTTCACCGGGTTCAGGGTTGATCTTGTCGATCAGTTTTTTCAGCGACATCAGGCAGCCGTGAATATCTCCGATGGCAATAATTCGACGGCTTTCCGATAATAAGGGCGACATTGTGCGGCATTGGGTTGTCGTTCTGACAAGTTTCGGTTACTTGTCCTCTTCGGTTTTCTGGAGTTTGGCCGGTGAGTGGTCGATAAGCCCCCTTCCGTTTTTATGGACCTTGCCTTCTGCTTTCAGTTCATTGAAAATGGCGTCGAGAATGCCATTGACAAATTTGCTGCTTTTGTCGGTGCTGGTGAATTTTTTTGCAATTTCAATAGCTTCATTGATCGAGACCTTGGGCGGGATATCCTCGCAATAGAGAATCTCTGCCAATGCCATGCGGATGATGTTTTTGTCAATGATGGCAATACGGCTCATGTCCCAGTTGAAGGTGTTCTTTGCGATATAAAGGTCAATCTCTTCGCGGTGCTCTTTTATGTTTTTCAGGAGCAGGTTGAAAAACTTCATGGCATTTGGATCGTCACGAATTTCCTGGGTTAAAAGCCAGCCCGCTGCAGATTCTATGTCAGTATCCCTGAGTTCAATGGTATAGAGTGCCTGTAAAATCTTTTCACGGATTTGTCGCCGGTAGGTCTTCATAAAAGAGCAATTAATTTATTGAGGATTGTAGTATCTCACTGATAACAACATCGGTACGGCTTAAGTTTTCAAAAAGGACATGTGGATTGTGCTTTTTGAGCTGCTGGCTCGAATAGGTACCGGTAGCTACAGCTATGGATTTCGCGTTCAGCACCCTGGCGCAGGCGATGTCGTGCTCTGTGTCGCCTATAATGATGATATTTTCTTCTGTAAATTTTTTTCCGGTAAGCTGGTATGCTTTTTCAACGGCAACCGGAGGCAGTGCGTTTCGATTCTCTCCGTCATCGGCAAAGGCGCCGAATGGGAAAAAATGGTTGATGTCGGGCAGGAGCAGTTTGTGTCGTCCTGATCCTTCGAAGTTTCCGGTCAGGAGACCGAGCATCAGTTCGGGACGTGCGGAAAGCTCCTCAAGCAGCTCGCGGACTCCTTCCATCAGGGTGATGTCTGAAGGACGGGAGTGAGTGCGGAACATTTCGATATAGGTCTGTTTGGCCCGGTCAAATTTTTCGGCAATTTCGGCCTCACAGAGCCCGGTATTCTGCAGGACTTCATAGATGATCATGTTGTCCATCTTGCCGGCAAAATTGTGACGGTCTGCGCTTCCTGCAGTTCCATAGACCTCTTGCAGTGCATCGACAAGGATGCGGCGGTTGATACTGCCAACATTGAGCAATGTTCCGTCTATGTCAAATAACACCAGTTTCTTGAGCATATCGTGTCCAGGCACGTTCAAAGTCTTATTTTTTCCAGTCGTACGGGGATCAGTTTCGATACCCCTTCTTCTTCCATTGTGACACCGTAAAGTGCCTGGCAGGAAGCCATGGTTTTCTTGTTGTGGGTAACAATAATAAATTGGGTGTTATTCTCAAATTTTTTCAGGAGTTTAATGAAACGGGTGACATTGGCGTCATCCAGCGGGGCGTCTACTTCGTCAAGAATGCAGAAGGGACTTGGTTTTACCAGATAGATGGCGAAGAGGAGCGAGAGTGCCGTCAGGGCTTTTTCGCCGCCGCTGAGCTGTTCTATGGAGAGTGGTTTTTTCCCTCTTGGTTTGGCTACGATTTCTATATGGGCATCGAGCGGGTCTTCACTGGCGTGGATGAGAAGGTCGGCTTCATCTTCGGGGTCGAAGAGTTCACGAAAAATGCCGATAAAGTTTTTTCTCACTTCATGGAAGGTCTCTTCAAATTTTTTAAGGGCGGTTTTGTTGATTTCTTCGATGGTTGAGCGAAGTTGTGTTTCGGCGCTGAGCAGATCCTCTTTTTGTTCGGCAAGAAAGTCGAAACGCTCTTTTTCTGTCTCGTACTCCTCAAGCGCGAGTTCATTGACTGCACCGAACTGTTCGCGTTGTTTGGCAAGCAGTTCAAGCTTTTGTTCGGCAGCTTTTCGGTCGAATGAGCTCTCAATGTCGGGTTTTGCCATGCTGACAAGGTCGCAGTTGTGTTTAAGCTGAGCGGCAGTGAAAAGATGGTCAAGCGATTGCTCGATTTGAGATCGTTCGTGGCTGAGAGCCAGAAGCAGTTGTTGGCCGATTTCGTTTTTGCGTCTGAGATCTCTCAGTTTTCCGAGCGTCTCGTGGTGCTGTGCCTGGCGTTCCCGGTACCTTGATTCAAGTTCGTTGAGTATTTTCTGTTCTTCTGCGGCCAGAATGAGCTGCTTTTCAAGCTGTTTTTTTATCTTTCCGGAGTTCTCCATGCCGAGTTCTCTCTGGTTTTCGGCTGTTTCTCTTTCGGTGGTCATTTTTTTGATCTCTGCATGCAGCGAAAGCCGGGTTTGCTGAGAGGTGGCTATGTTGATCCTGAGTTTTTCAAGATCCAGCAGCTTGTCTTTGTAACGGCTTTGACTGCTCTGCATGTCGCGGCTGAACTGATGATGTCGGGTTTCAAGGGCCGCAAGGTTTTCCTGCAGTTGCCGGATTTTTTCTCCTGAAAGCAGTGCGTTCGATGCACTGGTGGTGATTGCCGGCTGAAGTCTGTTCAGTTCGGTTTCGCAACTGTTTTGTTCCAGAAGCAGTTTCTTTGTTTCCTGTTCAATCTGCCGGTTCTCCTCTTTCATTCCGTTTTTTTCTGCTTCGAGTCGTGCAGATTTTTTTTCAAGTGCTCCCAGTTCCTGTGCAAGCTGTTCAGTTTCACGGCGTTGTTCGGCGGCTTTAAGGGATGCCAGTTCATTGCGCAACTGCTGGAGTTTCTCCTCTTCCTGCCGGATTGTTTTTTCGAGGGTGAGAAGCTCTTTCTGAGAGGTGTCCCGTTCGGTTTTTTTGCCGAGGCGCAATCCTTCGCTGTTTTTGGAGCTTCCGCCAAAGAGCAGGCCTTTTGCGGCAAATGTTTCGCCTTCGAGGGTTACAAATGAAGAGGCCGGATGCTGCAGGGCAAGGGTTTCTGCTACTTCGAGGTTTGGCACGATGTAGCTGTTTCGGAGCATCAGGGAAAGCGCATTATGAAGTTCCGGAGGATAGCTGATGATATCGAGGGTTTTTTTTGTGC
>SZXY01000187.1 GCA_005843805.1 Chlorobium sp. | reverse complement strand
AAATCTGCCCGAAGACCTCTCGCCCTTTGGTTGCGGTCTGAGCTACTCCATTGAGAAAAAACCGAACCCAATGGATCAGGTCATTACTAACTCGCACCTGCATCAGGGCATCATAATAGCTGGAGCGGTTGCGCTCAAAAAAATCCGACAGGTAGAGGGATGGTTTGGCCAGCAAGCCCATACTGACCAGGTAAAGCGGAATCATCAGGCGGCCAATACGACCATTACCGTCCAAAAAGGGGTGTATGGTCTCGAACTGGTAGTGGCTAATGGCAAGTCGCACCAGATGAGGGACAATAATTTCCTGATTATGCCAGAACTTCTCAAGATCCCCCATCAATTCGGCTACGCTCTCTTGATGTGGAGGAATGAACGTAGCATCAGTTAAACTGGAACCGCCAATCCAATTCTGGCTGACACGAAATTCACCGGGTTGTTTGTACGCTCCACGGACACCTTGCAACAGAATGGCATGAGTCTGTTTTAACAGCCGATTTGAGAGTGGCAATTCCTGCAGCTTGGCAATGGCAATATTAACCCCTTCGATATAGTTTCGCACTTCGCGCCAATCGTCGCGCTTTTCCGGAAGAATCTGCTCTTCTGGCAACAGCGCCTCGTTAATACCTGTCTGGGTGCCCTCAATTTTGCTGGAGGTCTGAGCTTCCTTGACCACATGCATTTGAATAAAGAGGTCGATATCTGGCACTATCAGCGAAAAGGCATTTAATTCCCCAAGAGCTCGGGTGGCTTGCTCCAGCAAGACGTTAATCGTTGGATCTTCCCATGTCCAGCCGTGGTTGACAGGCAGGGGCTCGAAGCTTTTGTATTGATAGCGCTGCTGCCATCGACCGGCCTTGAAGCTCTCAAATTTCATGCGGCAATTGACTTTTCTTCCTCAACAGATACCGTTAACAGGCGAAGTTACGCATTATGAGAGGAAATAATGCCGCTTTCTTGTAATCTTTCCAGGTCAGTGTAGAGCTTTATATCATTGAGGTGCGACTTCCCTGCTTTGGCACTTCAAATTGAGGCGCCTATGTTGCAACGGGAGCGGGTTGATGTGTTTGAGGTGGTTGAGGGTGAATTGCGTAGGAGGTTGTGCAATGATTTTAAGGACTCGAACTGAGCAACAAAACTGTTTTGGTGGTATTATTTTCAATACAGATTACAAAAGTATTTTATAATAATTCTTAAACCATTGTTCGAATCCCACCCTCGCCAGCAAGTCCATTCTCAGTGACCTTTTTTCTTCCAAGCGACCCAGCCACCCCGGACGAGACCCAACCCAACGCCACGCACTCCCAGTGCGTTTTTGCACGCACGAAACAAACCGTTACTGAGCACTTAAATACCACAGCGTCACGTTGACCCATAAATTGTCATGAGACAAAAACTGTGTGAAATATAGGGTGTAGCTGACTACTCACGGATCGGTTTTTGATTGAGATCCAAAACAGTTTCGCTCATTTTATATGTCAGCGCTCATGAGCGATTGCGTGTCGGTGCATGCTCGATGTACGGCATATTCGCGACAGATTGCCGACAGTTGTTCCGAGCTTGTCGTACGGAAAAGCAAGAAGCAGCTCATCAGGCTTGAGAGAGAGTCCGGCATTTCCGCCAGTGTCGCCAAGCGTGAATGTCGGTTTTCCGGTTTTGACAACATAGCTTGAAACCATTTCGCAGGTCGATCCGCCGGCTATTCCGTGAACCAGTTCACCGCTGTCGAAACCGTAGGCTCTCAGGATGTGCTGTCCCTGGAAAGGCTTGCAGATAATCAGTACAACATCTGGCCGCAGGGTATCGTCGTTCATGGCAGAAAGAGGTCCGATAATCTGTGCTTCAAACTCTCCCTCTTCGAACGGCATGGTCGATGCCATCGAGCAGCGAAGGGCATCCATCGTTCCGAACAGTTTTCCGTCACCGATCATGAATTTCTCTGCAACCTCGATAGGCAGAAGAGTTCCGAAACCCGCAGCTATTGCCCCACCACCGCAAAGCTGATGCTCCCTGGTCGTGTAAAAAGGCCCGGCGCCTCTGAAACAGTCGCCCCACATGGCGCAGAGAAATGATTTTGGAACCTTCTCCCCTGAAGATGCTCCGAATTGTTTCACCCCTTCGGGCAGGTCACTACGCGAAGTAACAAATTTGACCGCTACTGGATTGTAAAAAAGTTCTTCACTCTTTGCGAGTGTTTGCGACAATTGCTCTGGAGTCATGGCTCACCATTGAATCGTTACTGACATGTTCGCCGGGCATCCGGTATTTAATGCAGTATACAATAATTGACAAATATCACGGAAAGAAGGGAGAATTCCAGTGGTCATTTGTCATCATTTTAACGACAGCAAGTTCCCAAAACATGGGCTCAGGGCTCTTTTACACTACAAAGGGATATTGTCCGCCATCCATCGATTCGGTAACTCCGGTCACATAATCAGCCTTTTCTGAAACGAGGAATGTTACCATATCGACGATAGAAAAAAAACGGAATGCAGAATACAGGAACATTCAGGCAGCGCAGAGATTCCACGTCACATCCAGCCAGCTCATAAAAACTTGAAGAGGTAGAGTTCTATAGCCAGAAGCGGTTTTATAAAGAAGATGAATTCGAAACAGGCGGCTTTCCGATTGCGTCAGGGTGGCCATTTCAGCCTGCTTCTAAACTTGACAGTATCCGTGGCGCAATCGTTCCATGCCCAACCGACGCCTGGCCGAAGGGAACCTCTCCCTGTTGAAGAAGCTCTCTTTGTCTCCAGGCGCAAGATTAGAGCCCTGTTTTACAAGCAACTGATCGAGACTTTGGGGTCGCGACGTCATTGAGAGTCAGAAACGCGGAATGTGGAGTTATCAACCTGACGTATGGCTTTCTCACTATGCGGTGTGCCATCAGGAACCCAGTCGTAAGGCACTGGCTGGGCACGGAACACCCAATTTGTTTTTACGTTGCGATTCAAAAAGGCTTGCTGTCCATAATACGGACTTATGTATTCCCAGACTATCTCGCCCTGGGTTGTTACCTGGAATATCCGGCCATTCATACCTTCGTCGATCAAGGTATTGCCGTTGGGTAAACGTCGGGCGCTGGAAATAAATGAACTGAAGAATCCCCAGGCGGGAGAACCAGAATCAAGAGCTGTGTACTGCCAGACGATCTGCTTTGTGACGGGATTTATTTCGAGCACACGGGAACCTAACTGCACTGATAAGCGTGTGGGCGGGTAACCTGAAGGGCCTTCGTTGTCAAAAATCAAAAGATTGCCCTCTCCCGGCAGCCCCTTGGGAATAATATGGGCATCATGTTGGCCGCTCGTTTGATCAACCGGACGAGGTACGTTGATTTGCAGGACTGGACGCTGGACTGCGTTGGAGACGGTTGCGGTACCCCCGGTTGCTTCAGTGCCAATAGCGTAATCGGGCCCAATCTTCCAGACGATCTTGCCGGTTTTCTTTTCGATGATGGCCGTAAAACTACCCTCGCGTGAGTCAATGACGATGTTTTCAGGATTAAAAAGCTCGTTACCTTCATCGAACCATTTATTCGGACCAATTGGTGCCATATCGTTGATGGTGAGAAACCCGCCGGCTGATTTTGGGGTACTATTGGCATAGACACGGCGCAACAGTTCCACTCCTTCCTTTGAGAAGCCGATCTCGTCAAGGTGATCACCGGCAATCCAGCTCCATACAATCTTGCCATCCGGCGTAACTTCCACTAATTTTTGGTCATCGACAGGCTTCGAGCTGATACCGGAGACGACGTGAGGGTACGATGTCACCAGGATAGTATTGCCGTTAGGCAGACGGGCCCAGTCGTGGTTCTGGCGCACTGTGCCATCCCCTTTTTCTCCACTCCATTGCCAAACAATTTTGCCGTCCCAGTCGACTTCTCCAACCGATTTATTATTGAAAATGCCACCATAAGGAGATGGGCCGTTTTCGAGTTGTACGAGAATATTTCCCTTTTTGCCGCCAGTAATAGCCGGGTCGAGCAATTCAGTCGGGAATCCTGATTTTTCCCAGCGATGAACCTCATTACCGTTCATGTCAATAAGATGCGCTTTGCCATCCTGGCCGCCGAATATCACATAGGTGTTATAAGCCTTTTGAGGGTCGTACAAGGTAGTCCCGGTCGGGATTACCGTCGGATTGGCTTGAGCTGCAAGGGTAGTCAGTGACACAACGATGCCTGCAAAAGCTCCGACAGCGTTTTTGCTAAAAAAATGATTCTTCATAATGATTCCCAATCTATTGATTTACTTATAAATAGCCTGATTTAGACGTGAATGGCAAGCTGCCAAAAAGCGCACGTCGCTAAAACCGCAAGTTCAATCCATCGATGCTCAATTAATGGTATTGATCCAGAATCAAGAGAGCGTTTAAGGGTGGGACGCTCCATGCCGAACAAGTATTGAACAAGTGATTTTATGCTTTCAGTAAGGTCATCAATTAACATTGGACACGAAATACCGATGATACGGCATTTTGCATACCGTAAATGCGCTATTAATATGCAACAACGCGCAAATCAAGGGGAGTTGGAGTGAAGGGTAGTGGTGGGGCTAAAAATTACAGCCTGCTTCGGAACTTGAGAGTAGCTTCCTGGGCTAATGTCATATCAGATAAATACACCGCCGGATGCTTCGATACGCTGGGCATTGACCCATCGGCAGTCGTCAGAAACAAGGGCGGCAATGAGATCACCAATGTCGTCAGGAAGGCCGACACGCCCCAACGCCGTTCCGGAAGCAATGAATGAATTAACCTGCTTGTTGTCACGGACAATGCCACCGCCAAAGTCGGTTTCAATTGCTCCCGGTGCCAAAACATTAACCGAGATTCCCCGGTGTCCGAGCTCTTTGGCAAGGTATCTGGTCAGCACTTCAACAGCACCTTTCATGGACGCGTAGACGGAATATCCCGGTAAAGTAAAACGGGCAAGGCCGGAAGAGACATTGAGTATGCGACCGCCATCAGCCATCAGCGGCACAAGTGCCTTGGTCAGAAAGAAAACACTTTTCAGGTGAACATTCATGAGAGCATCAAACTGAGCTTCTGTCACATCAGTGAAAGGAGTCTGAATGCCCATTCCAGCATTATTGACAAGGATATCAAAACGCTCTGAGCCCCATTCTGCAAGAGTCTCCTGCACCTGGGTGATGAAAAGAGGAATTCCTGAGACAGAGCCAGCATCAAGATGCAGGGCAGTTGCTCGTGCACCCAGCTTTGTAATAGTGGAAACAACCTCATCGGCTGCGGCCTTGTTCTGTTTATAGGTGATAATGAGATCGGTGTTACGGGCTGCGAGTTTCAGGGCGGCATTTGCTCCAAGACCCCGGCTTCCACCGGTTATAATGGCTATTTTACGAGTCATATTTGTTTTCATTCTATATTTTTAGAGTGACGTGGCAGAGCGTTTTACTGGAAGGGCTCAGTGTCACTCTCCCCTTTCCGATCGAGTATAAGATCGTCAACAAAATGATCGATCGTGTGCATTCCTTCATGCCGCATGACAATGTCGTGCGCCAGCTTTCCTCCAAGGCGATCATCCTCATAGGGCGCAAGACACCATTTCCTCATGACCCACTCACCGGGTCGCCGAAAATAGACCGTATTCGAGATATCGTTCTTCCAGGCTGGATAGTTGATCTCGTCGAGCCGCTGTTTCAGATAGAGCGCATTTTTCAGGATCAATTCAGCCTGACGCTGGTAACCTTCCACTCCGGTCTTGTGGATTTGCCACCAGAACTTCAGTGGAGCCAATGCTGAACGCGAGCAGGTGATTGTTGGAACCGATGCGTTCAGGTAGGAAACCCGAAATGGGTTTTGCGTGGCAAGGACTTCGTTTGTCGTAAGAAAGAGGCCCAAAGGTTCATCGAAACCAAAGAATTTGTGACCACTGACTGCGATGGAATCAAAATTGTGCAGAGAGCGATCGACCAGATGGGCATGTTCTGTAAAAGGCAGGTATCCCCCAAAGAGCGCTGCATCAACATGACGGTATACTGCAACTGGCCGTTTTCTTGCCAGTACCTCATCTATCGCATCCTGATTATCGATACCTCCCTTAAAGGTCGTACCGACAGCAATAACGATCAGGGCCGGACGAGTTGGGTCGAGTGCCTGTTCGAATGCCTGCACCTCGATTTCACCCTTGACGTTAGCCGGTATCTGCCTCATCTCCAGCCCCTGAAGGTCGCAGAGTCTCATGACAGAGTAGTGGGCCTCTTCTGAAACGTAGAGAATCGGCTTGAGTTGACTTCGTGAACTCAGAACGTGGACACCAAAATAAATGCCGTGGTTGTTGCCATCTGTGCCGCCATTAGTGACGATGCCCCACGCTTCTGCGTGTGAAAATCCGTAGAGGGGTGCAAAGAAATCAATAACTTCGTTTTCAAATTCATGGGTGTTAAGGGAATACAAACTTGGTTTACGGGGATCACCCATGTTGTTCAGAGCCACATCTGCCAGGCCTGAAACTGCATACCAGTGATAGAAATCAGCGAATTTGACGTTTTGGTTGCAAGGGAAACCGACAGCAGTCTTTTTCTCTTTCACCATTTTTTCGGCGAATGCGTTAAGACGATTGATATCAACACTATGGTTTGTCATGATACGCTTCGGTGAATGTTCTCTTTGCCATGGAAATTTCTGGGTCGGGGTATTTCCCTCCCCCTTTGCTGAAAACTTTTTGCAATTTTTCCGTTTACTCCTGAAGATAGGGATGTCACCTGTTATCTAAAAGTAATCGGCATGAGGAACTGCATTCTCCCGCTTTTCAGTCAAACATAGCTGAAGACTCAAACAAACCTCGGCAAAAATCAAAACTCATAATTCATTGCGAGTGCAAAACCTGATTGCCTGTCATCTGCCTCTGCCTGACGGGAATAGTCGGCATGGATGAAGAGCGATTTGTTAAGCGCCACCTCAAGACCGACACTGCCTGTGAGGGATTGTGTGTCGCTCAGGGAGGAAGATGATGTTGTAAAACTCTCTGTCCAGCCGTTCATGGAGGCGGTTACAGCCTGTGCATCGAGGCGTTTGGTATAAGCCCAGCCGACTACGATATAGGGTGTGATTTTGTTGTGGCCACTTAGCAGTAACTCTCGTTCGATCCGCAGATTCGCCTGGCAGTGCAGGGTTTGAGCATGGGCTGCATCTACTGTCAAGTCGAGACTTTCGGCACCGGTTTCATTAAAGCGGTTTCTTGACTGATACAAATAGCCAAGTCCAAAGCCGGGAAGAAGGTTCATGGGGCCTGCATGGAGTAAAAGACCGCTTCGCAGGGCTATATCGGCGTCCCATCCTTTATGGGTGGCTGTGGCTGTTCTCGACAAGGCCGTGAGTGGCGAAAGCGCCGGGCCATGCGCAGAGGGCTGGTAGTAGGTGGCGATATTGATGTTCCGCAAGGTGTTCCCATCGGTTGAACCCGCACTGACAAAAGCCTGCAAAAATGCATGGTCAAGAAAGAGTGCTGAGTAGGCTCCAAGGCGGTAGTAGTCGGTAACTGCCTGACCTCCTCCGTCATACCAGTCAACAGTTCCATGCATCCATGCGAGGGAAAGGCCTGACAGTGTATTCTCGGAACTTTTTTTATCAGCACCGACAACAATTGCGTTGATATCACCATCAAATCCTGATGTGGGACTGTGCTGAAAGGTTCTGGCAGCTTTTGCCCATAGCCCTGATCTGGACTGGTTGAGTAGCAGTCGGTCAATACGATCATCGATGGCCTGACCTTGCATGGCAACAGCGTGGTAGGCGGATGTTGCAAGATTGTCAAAACGCTGTGGAGAGATAGAGTTGAGAGCGTTGTTGAACAACTCCTGAGTTACCGGATTATAGAGGACGTCAAGGCTGTTGTAGAGTGCTTCCATATCGGAATAAGGGAGCGGCGTATGCGAAACAAGGTAGGTACCAAGAGCGCGAGCATTATCGGTGGTTGCCATTGCCGGGTAAGAGAGAACAGCCTCCATAATGGATTGACCGTTAAAAAATATGGTGTATGGGGTGCCACTCGACTGGAATTGCTGACCACCTCCATCTCCCCACCCAACGATTGTACCGGCAAGTCCGGTATAGAAGGATTCGCCGGAAACTGACTGACCAAGCGTCATCATGGTGGGAGTGTTCGGCAGGGCAAAGAGGTTACGAATCTGCTGGGCGTTCAGACCTCGAACGGAACTTGCCCGCATCACCCAACTGCCCTCCTGGCCAGAGGCATTTGATATGGCTGTTGGATTATAAAAGCGGATAAAAGATTGGGGAACGGTTGTTCTGGTACTTGTCACGGTTGTTGTGAGTTCCCAGGGTCCCTTGCCAGCCGCATAGGATGCATTGAGCGTTGCTGGATCAATAAGATAGGGGGTGTTTTCCGTGCCAATCGGCTGCACAAGGGTGTGCCAGTCAGCGGCAAGGAGTGTTGATGGCTTCACTCCTGCAACGATTAAAAGGAACGACATAAGCAAGGCCAAGCCTCGCAACCCTTCACCTGTTGATTTTGTCTTCATATTCAGTTGCCGGTTGTCAGGCTTTTGGCTCCCCTTCCGACATGAAACATGGAAAAAGAGGGAGTGTCAGCCTTGTTGGTTATCATTGAATAATATTTGTATCCAGGATAAAGTGAACCCTGAACGCAATATATTCGTTTCACCCCAAAGGTTTGACATGCTCTGTTGCAACAGGCCGATAAGGGCAGCATTATCTCAACAGTCGGGTTGGAATCTGGAAACGCAAACAACGCTGGCAGCGTTGAGCTCTCTTTTCCTGTTACATCCGGAATATTATCTTGAAAGAAACACAATGAGATGAATCAGGTTGAGCAGGCTCTCTTGCCGCCTGACGTTCCTGACCTCTTGCATAACATCACTCGACACCATCATGGCAACACCTCTGCTGATCGTTAAAAACATCACCCACGAAGGAGCGGGACTTCTTGAGAGCTTGCTGCTGGAGTATGGTATTGCTTCGCACAGTGTGGATCTTTCAAAGGGAGAAGTGTTCCCCGATCCCTGCAATTACAAGGCGCTCGTTGCGCTTGGCGGGCCTCAAAGTGCCAATGATGAGACGCCTGAAATGCAGCTTCAGCTTCAGCGTATCAGGGAAGCCTTGCATGAAGAGATTCCTTTTCTTGGTATCTGCCTCGGTATACAGACTCTGGTGAAAGCCGGGGGCGGAAAGGTGGTGAAGAGCCCTGTCAAGGAGATCGGATTTATTGACCATGAGGGGCACGGATACCGAATGGAAGTGACAGAAGCGGGAAAACAGGATCCTCTTTTTGCCGGTCTGGGAAACAGCTTTTCGGTCTTTCAGCTTCATGGCGAAACCGTGGAACTTGCAGCTTCGGGAATGGAGTTGCTTGGAACAGGAAAACACTGCCCGGTTCAGGCGGTCAGGCTTCGAAAAAATGCCTACGGTTTACAGTGCCATTTTGAAGTGACCCGTGAGATGCTATCGGAGTGGTGCGATATCGACAGTGACCTGAAGGCTGTGGATCGACAGAAGCTTCTTGAGCAGTACGACGATCTTCGGGATGTGTACACGGCAACCAGCATGAAAATTCTCTCCAATTTCCTCAGGATTGCCGGACTTGTCTGAGCCGCAACGCTTTATGGTCGATCCCCGGCGCATCCGCCTCCTGAACGAGCAGCGTGACGGCGAAGGAGCGGTGATCTACTGGATGTCGCGC
>SZXY01000014.1 GCA_005843805.1 Chlorobium sp. | reverse complement strand
CGGGAAACCGTGCAGATGACCCGTTCAGGATGATGGGTCACCGGCACAGCTTTACCGCCAAAGAGTAAAAGAACTGCTTTCTGGGCGTCACATATACTTAAAGGTTCGTAGCTGCTGTTGAGCACAAGGACTTTTGAGCGAAGTAATGGCATATCCCGGAGGTTTTTTAAAATATAACGGCATGGTTTTGTACAGCACAATGAGTCAGGTTAAGATTCAGTTAATTCAGTCAGGTCGATTACAGTGAGCAGCAGATGTTCAACTGCCTTGAGGCCAGAGCTTCATCGAGTCGCTTGACTGGCGTTGTTACAGGAGCTGATTGTACCAGCGCCGGGTTTGTTGCAGCTTCTTCGGCTATACGGAGCAACGCATCGGCAAAAATATCGAGAGTCTCTTTGGATTCCGTTTCAGTCGGCTCGATCATCAGCGCTTCACTGACAATGAGGGGGAAATAGATGGTCGGAGCGTGAAAACCGTAATCGAGCAGCCTTTTGGCAATATCGAGAGTTCTGACCCCGTTAGCTTTTTTCTGTCGATCTCCCGACAGGCAAAACTCATGCATGACCGGTTTCGGAAAGGGCAGGTCGTAGCTTTCGAGCAAAAGGCTCAACAGGTAATTGGCATTGATGATGGCATTTTCCGACACCCGGCGCAACCCTTCAGGCCCAAGCATCCGGATATAGGTATAAGCCCTCACAAGGACAGCGAAGTTTCCGTAGAAATTCATCATTCGCCCAATGCTTTCCGGGCGGTCGTAACTGAGCTGGTAAGTTGTGCCTTCTGCTGTTTCATTCTTTTCAATGACCGGAACCGGGAGATAGGGAAGCAGTTTCTCGCCGACGCCGACCGGGCCGCTGCCAGGACCGCCGCCACCATGAGGAGCGGCAAAGGTTTTGTGCAGGTTGTAATGAACCACATCAAAGCCCATATCGCCCGGACGGGTAATACCGAGAAGCGCATTCATGTTGGCACCGTCCATATAGAGCAAGCTGCCGTTGTCATGCACCATCTGCGCTATTTTAACTATTTCCTTCTCAAACAGTCCTATGGTATTGGGATTGGTCAGCATCAGTGCAGCCACATCCGAGTCAAGTTTCAGGGCGAGGTCGTCCATATCGGTACGCCCGTCGGCATTACCTTTGACAGAGATGATCTGGTAGCCAGCCAGAGCAGCCGAAGCGGGGTTTGTGCCGTGTGCCGAATCAACCACCAGCAGTTTATGGCGTTTCGAGCCACGCGACTCATGGTACTTTTTAATGAGCAGAATACCGGTCAATTCTCCGTGGGCACCTGCAGCAGGTTGCAGGGTTACAGCAGCCATGCCGGCAATTTCGCTCAGCATCTCCGAGAGTTCATACATAAGCTGAAGTGCACCCTGCGTTGTTTTAGCTGGCTGCAGGGGATGAAGCGAACTGAAACCCGGCAGGTCACAGGTATAATCATTGATCTTGGGATTATACTTCATGGTACAGCTTCCCAGAGGGTACATGTTCTTGTCAACATGATGGTTCATGTTCGAGAGCCGCACAAAATGACGCACAACCTCGCTTTCCGGCACCTCTGGAAGTTCAGCGGGGGTGTCGCGCAGGAATTTCTGGGGCAGAATGCTCTCCATCGGGATTTCCGGCACGTCATTACCCGAAAGACTGTACCCTTTGCGTCCGCTGCGGGAAATTTCAAAAATCAGTTTTTCTCTCATTGCCTTTAATATAAAACCTGATATGTTGTTTTATAAATGTAACTTAACTTGGATAAACCTGCTGTAAAACCGGTTTTGACTTTACAGAAACTTTACAAATTCTGGCTGTACAAGAACTTTACAAACAGGGAAAAGCTCTTTCATACGCTCGAAATATTTCAAAAGATCAAGATAAGGAAAGTATAATAATCTGAAGGGTTTCAGAAAGGTGAATATTTTTTCTCTGACTTTGCTGACACAAGCAAGCAGCCCGTTATCAGCATTGCTTTTCGGGCAGACATGTAAAAAGTCGAAGCATCTGTGGTCATGCTGAGGTAACCGGCGCTACGTAACACGGACAGCAACCGGAGAGATGCTGGCAGGATAACAAAAGGACGTAAACAAGCCCAAGGGCGAAGCTTCTTGTTGACTGCTGGGTCAGGCCAAACCATGTTTTTGTTGAACATATTGCTGGTGTTCTACGTCAGTTTGTTGGGTCAAGGCGAGGCGGTTTGCCTCCAGCCTTCCGATGCAGAACTGCATGCGGTTCTCCGACATCACTTCCGTTGCCTGGCATCGAATGTGCTCAATGAAGCGGTCGGTAGAGTATACACCAACCGGTAGTTCAGTCTTGAACACTGCCTCACCCGTGAAGACCACAGCAGACGAGATCGTCTCGGGAGGTAAGAAGTCGAGGAGAGACTGAACCGCACGGACGTGGGCAAAGTTCTGGTTGATGGGATTCTGGAACCTGAACTTACGCTTGAAGAGAACCTGGCTCCACCTGGAGTGATTTGGGTTCGCAAATATCCAACCCTTGTAGTGCTTCGTCTCAATTACGTAGACACCGTAGCGTGAGATGAGTATGTGATCGATTTGGGTTGTCCCGTCGTTGCGCCTCAGTGTAACACTGTTCATGAGGTGATAGCTCGGCGCCTTGAAGTTCTCCATCAATCTGGCAGCCAAAACAGCTTCGCCTCGGTTCTGCAGCGAGTAGACGCGATAGACTCGGTAGCGACCGGCAGCGAAGCCAATGGCAAATACTGCGGCAAGGAGAAGTAGTTGTTCGATCATGGGTTGTGCCGCTTAACATTTTTTAGATTGATCTGCATGATTCCGCAAAAAGCAAACTATAACGCTATAGCGATTGAAGAAAACCAACAATGCTGCTATGAACGATAACCGTATCAGCCAGCTTGATAGTGATACGCAACTTCACTCTTTTATTTCTATTGGCGAATGAGTTGAACCGCCAAGTTTCTTGCGCTGTTTGGTTTCGATGTTCTTTATGCTTTCAACTACAGGTAAATTCTCTGGCATTGTACCACCCAGTTCCTGAATGGTTTTCCTGACTTTTGCGCCGACCTCCTTGTGTGTCTGATTTGCTGCTTTTTTGCCTTTGACATTGTCTCTGCGGAGTTTTTCTTCTGCCTGTGTGGCTCGAAACAGGTTGGCCGCCAATTCAGTACTTCCCATATGATCCAGAATTTTCTGGCTCTTTTTCAAGCCTTTTAATCGATGAATATCATCCTGCCTTAAACCTCCGTAGAGGCCCATATATCCATGATTCTGAAAAATGGCATAATCAAGAGGTTCTACTACTCCCGCATTCTTTGCGGCATCTGCCAGTTGCACATTATGCAGACGAATCTCTTTGCGCAAGAGTATTCGCCTTTCTTCCTCAATACTTTCGTCTGATAATTCCTGCCTTCGGGTTTGTACCGCAAAATAGGTCTGCCCCTGAGCTACCTGCTTTTTTTTGGGATCAGCATTTTGTATTGCGAGATAACAGGCATAACGTGATAGAAAAATCGTTTTAACTGGCCGTTCAGCACCGCTACCAATCAAGACCATTTCGGTGACGTCAACGAAATGGTCACCGACAGGATGGGCACTGTTGAAGCAGGCTATCTTTGCCTTCTCAACTACGCCCTCAAAATTCCGGTAGTCACCGTAACCCAACACTTCAGCAAACTCACGGCTTGACCAAAATTCCTGACCCGCATCATTTACCCTCTTGATCTGCTCGAATGGAGAGGTGCGTTCATTGACTGTTTTTCTGCTCATAATGCTTATTCTTGCTGGCATCTGGCTGTTTGAAACTGATAATTGCGACCTGGTATATCGGAAGTTCGTAAAGTGAGTAGCTGCAGAGCAACAGCCGTTCTTTGCGTTTTGGTATTTTTTTTGAAGTTCCCAGCTTGTTCAAATTTTTCTTTGTTGACTTTGTCCCTGACAACGGGTGGATAGCCGTGACCAGAGAGGAGAATGATCAGTTTGGCCTTGTATCGTTGAGATGGCTCCAGTTGATGAATTCGGCTTTATCATCCACTACGGCTTTGACTTTCCATGATCCAGCATAAGATAAGCCGGGCAATGTTTTGGACTTTACAACAATTCCAAGGTTTCATCTCAGGCAGACATCGGAGTTTCGATTCAATACAGGAATTAAGAAATGAGTTTGTCAGTGTTGATTGTTCATCTTTTTTCTGACGGCTCGTGCTATCAGCGGGGCCTTGATCTCAAGTTCTTCTAATGAGAATCCACATCGTTGATACATTGCATACCATTCTCGGCGTTGCCGGATTACTCGCTCATCGTCGCGAAGGTGGAGTCGAGCAAGAGTGTATTCTGCAGATGCAGTTGCTTCAGCTTTCAATAATGTTTTCTGACGCGAGTCGCTCCATTGCCTCTTTGGCAGCGAGTTGTTCTGCATCTTTTTTTCTTTGGGCAGTTCCTGTTCCAAGGAGCTGGTCAAGGCAGGTGACACCTATCGTAAAGGTTTTTTCGTGCTCGGCTCCGTCTTCGGTCATAACCGAGTAGAGTGGTGGCGGAAGGTGGTGCGACTGTGTGTACTCGATGAGGCGGCTTTTGTAGTTGTGTTCGGCTGCTACGATTGTGTTGAAATTCACATGTTCAATGACGTGGTGGAGAACAAAATCGAATGCAGAATGGATTCCCTTGTCGAGATAGATAGCCCCGATGAGTGATTCGAAGGCGTCGGCCAGTGCCGATTCGCTCTTCCTTATTTTGAGCGGGTCAGCCGATTCGCCAATAAGAAGATGTTCCCCCAGCCGGAGGCTGCGGGCAAATCCGGCAAGGGATTTGCGATTGACTATCTTTGCGCGGTTGCTTGAGAGATCTCCTTCGGCGCTTTCAGGAAAGTGTCGGTAGAGATATTCGGAAATCAGAAGGCCAAGCACTGAATCTCCAAGAAATTCAAGGCGCTGGTTTGATTCGATGAGGTGCGGTGTGGCTGGGTCATGCACCACAGAACGATGGGTCAGGGCTGTCAGATAAAGCTGGAGATTTTTGCCCGGTTCTCCCACAAGCCCTTCTATGTAGTCAATTGTTGTTTCGGAAAGGCCTGCAGCAATCAAGGGATGGTTACTCTCGATCTTGTCAGGGATGGCATTCTCCTCTGAACGGCGAAAGGCGCGAAATGTTAGCTTTTGCCAGAATTGCTCCATAGGCAGGAGTATTTTTTGTTCAGAGCGATGAACCGTTCCTGAAAATCAGTGAAGCATTGTGACCACCAAATCCGAATCCGTTGTTGAGCACGTATTCAATGTTCCTCTTTTTGGGTTCATTCGGGGTTACATCAACATCAATGAATGGGTCAAGGTTGTCGCAGTTGATGGTTGGCGGAACTGTCTGGTTCTGCATGGCAAGCAGACAGGCAATTGACTCGACAACTCCGGCAGCACCAAGGAGGTGGCCAGTCATGGATTTTGTTGCGCTGATGCTGAGCTTGTAGGCATGATCGCCAAAGAGCTTTTTGATGGCGGTGATTTCCGCAATATCGCCAAGCGGTGTCGATGTGCCGTGTGTGTTGATATAGTCGATTTTTTCCGGTGCAATGCCTGCAATGGAGAGTGCCGTTTTCATTGCATTGATCGCTCCAATTCCTTCCGGGTGCGGTGCTGTCAGGTGATAGGCATCGGCGGTTGCTCCGACTCCAACCAGTTCAGCGTAGATTTTTGCTCCACGGGCTTTGGCAGAATCAAGGGTTTCAAGGATCAGTGATCCACCGCCTTCACCCATGACAAAACCGTCACGGTCGCGGTCGTAAGGGCGTGAGGCCTGCTGGGGACGATCATTGGCTGTGGAGAGCGCTCTTGCAGAATTGAAACCACCTACACTCATGGGAGTTATTGGTGCTTCCGATCCGCCGCAAATCATGTAGTCGGCCAGGCCGGTCTGAATGATCATGTAGGCATCGATGATGGCATGAAGCGATGTCGCACAGGCGGAAGCTGTAGCATAGTTTGGCCCCATAAGTCCGTGGCGCATTGAAATCTGCCCGGCTGCAATGTCGGGGATGAGCATGGGAATGAAAAAGGGACTGATTCGTCTTGGACCACGTTCAAGATAGGTTCTGAACTGCTGATCGTAGGTAGTCATGCCTCCGATTCCCGATCCATGCACCACACCGATTCTGAGCGGATCAATCTCCTTCAGATCAAGCCCTGAATCTTTCAGCGCCTGATCTGCGGCGATCACTGCATACTGACAGTAAGGATCCATTCTGTCTGCTGATTTTCTGTCGATATAGGTATCAGCAGAAAACCCTTTCAGTTCGCAGGCAAAGGTTGTGGCAAAATCTTTCGTATCGAAATAGGTAATAGGTGCCGCCCCGCTTTTCCCCTCAAAGAGTGAATTCCAAAACTCTTCCTTGTTAAGGCCAATCGGTGATAAAACCCCTATACCGGTCACTACGATTCTTTTGCGATCCTGAGCCATCTGTTATGATTTAAACGTTTGCCTGCTTTACTTGAAAAGTTGCCTTACTTCTTTTTAACGATGTAATCGATAGCGTTCTGAACGGTGCCGATCTTTTCAGCTTCGTCATCAGGAATCTGTACATCAAACTCATTTTCAAGTTCCATGATCAACTCAACGGTATCAAGTGAATCTGCACCGAGATCATCGGAAAATTTTGATTCCGGTTTGATCTGGTCCTTGCCGACACCCATTTTGCTGACAATAATATCGTAAACCTTATCTCTGATTTCTGCTTCAGTCATTGTTTGTTTCTCCCGGGTTAAGTAGTTTGTTGCGGTTAATAAAGCTGAAAAAGTCTGTCAATATACAAAGAAAATAAGCTTGCCCAAATCACATCACCATACCGCCGCTGATATTGATGACAACACCGGTAATATAGGCGGACTGCTCTCCGGCAAGAAACGACACAACATTCGCTACATCTTGGGGTTGGCCGAATCGAGCAAGTGGAATGACGTGGAGCATTTTATCCCTTACCTCTTCCGAGAGGGCATCAGTCATTTTGGAGGCAATAAATCCTGGTGCAACGGCGTTTACCCTGATGTTACGTGATGCAAGCTCTTTTGCCACCGATTTTGTAAAGGCGATGACGCCGCCCTTTGATGCTGCATAGTTGGCCTGTCCGGCATTGCCCATGATGCCGATAACAGATGCGATGTTGACGATAGAGCCTGAGCGCTGTTTCATCATGATACGGCTGACTGCTTTCGTGCAGGCAAAGGTACCTTTAAGGTTGACTGTCAGTACGGCATCCCAATCCTCTTCGCTCATTCTCATGAGCAGTCCGTCGCGGGTGATACCGGCATTGTTGATGAGAATATCGATTTTGCCGGTTGCCTGGGCGATGTCGTTGAAAACACTCTGTACCGCTTCAGCGTTGGTGACGTCAAGCTCGAAGCAGAAAGCCTTTCTGCCAAGCTTTTCGACTCCTGCGGCGGTTTCGGCAAGCCATTCGGCCTTGATGTCGCACAGCACGATATCTGCACCTTTCGATGCGAGATCGAAAGCAATGGCCTGTCCAATTCCCCGGGCAGCACCGGTTACAACTGCAATTTTTCCTTCAAACATAGGTTCAGTCGATTGATGTTAATGACCTTGTTGCAAAATTTTTAAATCAGTGGCTGAATGTCCAGAGCGGTGTCAATGCCACTTGATGTCACACTTTTGTCGATCCGCTTGATCAGACCCTGCAAAACTTTCTGGGGTCCGATTTCAACAAACTCCGAAATACCGCTTTGTACCATAGCTTCAATGGACTGAGCCCAAAGCACCGAACTGGTGAGTTGCAGGATCAGGTTTTGGCGGATTTCAGCAGCGCTGGTTACCGGGCGGGCTACAGCGTTCATGCAGACAGGTATTTCAGCGTCCTTGATGTCGATTCGCCCAAGTGCAGCCGCAAGCTCCTCTTCGGCAGGTTTCATCAGTGGCGAGTGAAATGCTCCTGACACCACAAGTTCCTTTGCCATACGTGCACCTTTGGATGGCGCAAGTGCCACGGCTTTTTTTACCGCAGCAATGTCACCGGAAATAACAACCTGGCCGGGAGAGTTGAAATTGGCTGCCTGAACGATACCTTCCTGACCTGCTTCAGCAAGAAGCCCTTCCAGTGAGCTGTCCGGCATACCGATAATGGCCGCCATGGTGCCGGGGTGTTGCTGTCCGGCATTCTGCATCAGCTCGCCTCGTTTTGCCACGATACGAACGGCATCGTCAAAGTTGATGGCTCCAGCAAAGCAGAGTGCGGTATATTCTCCAAGACTATGACCAGCCGTCATGGCGATATCCTCTCTGCCGAGAAGTGTTGCCAATGCAATACTGTGCAGAAAGATAGCCGACTGCGTATATTTTGTCTGGCGAAGCTCCTCTTCGCTTCCTGAAAACATGATATCGGTTATCGAGTAGCCGAGAAGTTCGTTTGCCCTCTCCATCATGGTGCGGGCGGCGGGGAAAGTGTCGAAAATGTCTTTGCCCATGCCGCAATACTGGGAACCCTGTCCCGGAAATACAAAAGCCTTCATAAGTGCAATAGTTCTGAAAAAAGGTGAAACATTTTTATTGCCATTTTACGTAGATACCGCCCCAGGTATAGCCTGCGCCAAAACTGACCAGTACCAGGTTTGAACCGGAATGCAGTTTCTGCTGTTCATCAAGTTCCGCAAGGCAGATCGGGATTGTGCCGGCTGTCGTGTTACCATACATGGCAACGTTTGACATAACTTTCGATTCATCGACGCCCATTCGTTCTGCTGTGGCGCTAATGATACGCTGGTTGGCCTGGTGGGGTACAAGATAGTCGATATCATCAGCCGTGAGGTTGTTGCGACTCATGATTTCTGCGGCAACCTCTGCCATTGCGATAACGGCAGACTTGAAAACCTGACGTCCGTCCTGGTAGATGTAATGCATTTTTTTGTCAATCGTCTCATGCGATGCCGGATTAAGGCTCCCTCCGCCGGTCATCAGCAGGTGATTCTTGCCGCTGGCTCCATCGGAGTACATGCGTGTATCGAGAATGCCACACCCTTCAGATGTTGCAGGTTCGAGGATAACGCCGCCAGCTCCGTCTCCGAAAAGGATAGCAGTCGAGCGATCGGTATAATCAATAATGGACGACATCTTGTCAGCGCCGATCACCATGACTTTCTTGTGGGTACCGCATTCAATAAAGCGAGCAGCAGTGTTCAGTGCATAGAGAAAACCCGAGCATGCCGCATTGAGGTCAAAGGCCCATGCGTTGTCAGCACCTATGATACTCTGCACAAGACATGCTGTAGAAGGGAAAAGCATATCCGGCGTCATGGTGGCAACAATGATCAATTCGATCTCACTGGCCGTTATGCCTCTTTTTTCAAGAAGCTGCCGTGCAACTTCCCCGCACATGAATGATGTCGCTTTTTCAGGATCCTTGAGTATTCTTCGTTCACTGATGCCCGTTCTCGAACGAATCCACTCATCGTTTGTCTCAAGCATGAGTTCGAGATCATGATTGCTCAGAATATTGGCAGGTAAATATTTGGCTGTCGCCGTAATTGCAGCTTTCATGCGTTGTTTGCAGTTATTTCAATGCCGGATAAAAAAAGTTGCCTTGCAGGCCGGGGTTTTTTCAGCCGGACGGCAGGGTTGTGCGGGTAGAAAAGGATTACTTTTCAGTCATAACTTCTGCGATATGTTCATTGACTCTTCTTTCGATGATATGTTCTGCCATGTAGATCATGTTCTTTATAGCCCGAGAAGAAGAGCGTCCATGGCCGACAATCGAGATACCGTCAACACCAAGAAAAGGAACGCCACCGAATGTTTCGACATCAAACGGTTCGAGCATTCCCTTGAACATCCTGCTTGTAATCGCGGCATTATGCTGGTCCATCTCACCAGATATTACAAGTTTTTCCAGAGAGGTACGGAAAAGCGTTCCAAGAAACTCCGGGATGCTTTCGCCAAACTTCAGGATATTGTTACCGACAAGCCCGTCGCAAACTACGATTGTGGCATGTCCTTTCAGAATATCGTGTCCTTCGATGTTTCCGATGAAAGATATCTTTCCTTGACTGTCAGCCTCTTTGAGCAGTTTGAATGCCTGTTTGAGCATTTCAGTGCCCTTGCCTTCCTCCTCTCCGATATTGAGCAGCCCTGTCAGTGGTTTTTCTATTCCTGCGGCATAGTGCTGGTAGATGGTCAGCATTTCGGCAAACTGCACAAGGTGTTCAGCCTTGCAGTCAATGTTTGCCCCTATATCGACAATATTGGTAAGTCCCTCTGTCAGACGCGGAAAGTAAGCATAAATGGTAGGGCGCAGCACTCCCGGAATTCGTCCAAGCACAAAAAGCGATGCGGCCATCTGTGCGCCGGTATTGCCAGCGCTGACGAAAGCATCGGCCTCTTTTGCCTTACAGAGCTTCAATCCCTTGACCAGTGACGACTCCTGTTTTGCCTTGACGGCGACGGCTGGAATATCTTCCATGGTCACCACTTCAGGTGCGTGCAGAAACCTCAGGTTAAGCGAGGCGGTATCGTATGCGGCAAGGAGCGGTTCCACTTTCTCCGACTGGCCGATAAGCACGATTTCAAACCTGTTGCCGCTCTCCTGCAAAGCCTGTACTGTTCCCTCGATCACACAAGCGGGTGCATGGTCTCCGCCCATGGCGTCAACAGCGATGGTCAACATGATGGGGTGTTTGTCTTCGTTTAGGTTGATCAGCTTTTTGACAACTTGTTGACTACAGACCTGCCACGGTAATAACCGCAATGGCGGCAGGCGCGGTGTGGAAGGGTCGGCTCACCACAGTTCGTACAGATGACTGTTGTCGCAGGTTTGGTGCGAGCATTGAATTGAGCGCGTCTTTTATCCCTTCTGGATTTCGACATTTTGGCTTTAGGATTTGCCATGACTGTCCTCTTGTTATAATCGGTTAACGATACTTGTTTTTCAGCTTTTCGAGCGACTCATGCCAGGAGCTGTTCTCCCCGACCTGAGGTTCTTCATTTCCCGGTACGTTGCTGCCGTACAGCCTGCAGTCAGGATTATCTGTACAGGTTACCTTCAAAGGAAGTGACAGCAGCAGTGTTTCGCATACATCCGTTGTTATATCAATGGATTCTGCATTCTTGTCGAGAACACGATAATCCTCGTTCTCGCTCAGCTCCTCCCCGAAAGAGGTGCCGGAAACATAATAAAGCCGTAGCGATCCGGAAAGCTTTTTCGATACCGGCGCAAGACAGATGTCACAGGTAAAGTCAGCTATAGTCAATACTTCGAGAGTAATGGTTACTTCTGTTTCACTTTTCTCGACAACAACCTTGACCGTGATATCCCTTGTAAACCCGGCTTCAGCTAACTGCCAGCCAGTAAAATCGGAGGCTTTGCAGGTAAAATCAAACTCATGGATTCCCTGCATAAGGCCCGCCAGGCGTATCTCTATTGGCGATTTTTCTTTATGCATATTCCTTTTTCAGTAAAAGAACACCAATGTACAAAAATTATTATGGAAAATGAAAATGCTTGAAGAGACAACTTTCAGGAAAAATGCATAAAAAAACATCCGGGAAGTTTGTGTTTAAAAAAAACAGGTGTATATTATCTGCCCATTGAGGGGACGCTACTCTCTCTGACATTCCGCGATAGCTCAATGGTAGAGCATGCGATGTTAT
>SZXY01000018.1 GCA_005843805.1 Chlorobium sp. | reverse complement strand
CGGAAGAGATGAATTTTGTGCGAAAGCATGTGCAACAGGAGATGTTCGAAAGAAACTGCTCACTGGAGGAGGCGTCCAACAGGGTTTATTCCAATGCACCCGGAAGCTACGGAGCAAACGTCAACCACCTTGTTGAAAGCAGTACATGGGAAGAGGACAACCAGCTTGCCGAAGCCTTTGTCAGCCGCAAGAGCTTTGCTGTAACACCCGGTGGCCATTGGGAAGAGTGCCCTGAAGCACTTCGCTCGGCACTGAAGCATGTAACCCTGACATTCCAGAATATCGACAGTTATGAAATCGGTATTTCTGATATTGATCATTATTATGAGTATCTTGGCGGAGTTTCAAAAACCGTTGAGCATCTCAGCAAGGTCAAACCGAAAGTAATGGTGGGAGATATCGACGGAACAGGCAAAAAACAGCGAATCTGTTCACTTGAAAAGATGGTCTCGCTCGAGGCGCGAACCAAACTTCTCAATCCGAAATGGTATGAAGCGATGCTTGAGCACGGTTATGAGGGAGTCAGGGAGATCGAGTCCCATCTCAGCAACACCTACGGGTGGAGCGCAACAGCTTCGGCTGTCAAAAACTGGACCTACGATCAGTTCAATGAAACCTTCCTGCATGACAAGGCCATGCTTGAAAGGCTTGTCGGACTCAACCCTCATGCCACCATGTCGATGACCAGAAGGCTGCTCGAAGCCAATTCCCGGGGATTCTGGGAAGCGGACGAAGGTACCATAGAAGAGCTTCAGGAACTCTATCTGGATCTTGAAACAAGAATTGAAGGGGCTCACGTCGAGCACTGAGAATGCACTATTTTACAAAACTCAATCACGCAACCGTAAAACTTATACCATGAGCAGCTCCTCTTTCAATGCTGAAGAACACAAAAAAATGCTCCGCTCGTATTTCAACGGCCAGGGATTTCAACGATGGGCCTCGATATACGGAGACGATAAACTCTCAACCGTTCGCAATACTGTCCGTCAGGGTCATGCCGTCATGATGGACAAGGCATTCGACTGGGTGAAACAGCTCGGACTGCCAAAAGGTGCAACCATACTTGATGCCGGATGCGGAACGGGACTCTTCAGTATCAGGCTTGCCCAAGCGGGGTATAAGGTAAAATCGGTCGATATCGCTTCGCAGATGGTCGACAAGGCAAGAGCAGAAGCGGTCAAACAGGGGGTAGAAAAAAATATAGAGTTTGAGGTCAACACCATAGAATCAGTCAGTGGAACCTACGACGCAGTGGTCTGCTTTGACGTTCTGATCCACTATCCGGCAGAAGGATTTGCCGAGGCCTTCCGCAACCTCAGCAGCCTGACAAAAGGATCGGTTATTTTTACCTATGCACCTTACAACAACATTCTTGCCTTGCAGCACTGGCTGGGAGGATTTTTCCCGAAAAAGGAACGGCGTACAACCATTCAGATGATCCGGGACGAGGCGATGCAGAAAGCTATGACCAATACCGGAATGAAAGTTAAAAGCCGCGAAAAAATCAGTTTTGGCTTTTATCATACCATGCTCATGAACGCAAGTCACCGTTAAGCATGACAATGAAACGACACTCTCTGACAACCGAAAAGAAAAATTCCCCGCTCGTTCCACAGTCGGAAAGGGGTGAGATAGTCGGCATACAGAAGAGCTTCTTTGGTCATTTTATAAATAAATTGTAAATTAATAATTCAGGGATTTTTAACAGCCCGATCGAAGTTTCCGTTATATCGTACTGTAACTCCCTATTTCGTAATAACACATATCTGGAGATGGATACCGATGAAAATACTGATGGTTCAGCCAAATTATCATTCAGGAGGAGCTGAAATTGCCGGTAACTGGACGCCAAGTTGGGTAGCCTATATCGGAGGCGCCCTTAAACAGGCAGGATTTGATCAGGTGCGATTTGTTGACGCCATGGCAGACTACCTCGAGGACGACCAGATCGAGGAGATCATCCGCAAAAACAAGCCGGATGTGGTGATGACCACCAATATCACACCATCTATCTTCAAGGCGCAGGATATCATGAAAATCGCCAAAAAGGTAGACCCGAAAATCCGTACCCTCATGGGCGGAATTCACTCAACCTTCATGTACCCGCAGGTACTCTCTGAAGCACCGGAAACCGATTACGTTGTCCGGGGTGAAGGCGAAGAGGTTGCCGTTAACCTTATCCGCGAAATTGCAGCCGGAACAGACCGCCAGAACAGGGCAGAGATAACCGGTATCGCCTATATCGATGATGACGGCAAAGTGTTCGCCACGGCGGCTCACCCGGTCATCGAGGATCTCGATACCCTTACTCCCGACTGGAGTCTTTACGACTGGGACAAATACATTTATACTCCCCTTAACTGCCGTCTTGCAGTACCGAACTTTGCAAGAGGATGCCCATTCACCTGTACCTTCTGCTCTCAGTGGCAGTTCTGGCGTCGTTACCGCGCACGCAGTCCGAAAACGTTTGTCGATGAAATCGAGGTACTGGTCAAAAAGTACAAGGTTGGCTTTTTCATTCTTGCCGACGAAGAACCGACCATCAACAAACAGAAATTTGTATCGCTCTGCCAGGAACTTATCGACCGCAAGCTTGACGTTACCTGGGGTATCAACACCCGCGTAACCGACATCATGCGTGACGCTGACCTCCTGCCCTTCTTCCGCAAGGCCGGTCTGGTGCACGTCTCGCTCGGTACAGAAGCTGCAAGTCAGATGAACCTGAACCGCTTCCGCAAAGAGACCACCATCGAGGAAAACAAGTTCGCCATCAAGCTGCTGCAGAAAAATGGCATCGTCGCGGAAGCGCAGTTCGTTATGGGCCTCGAGCACGAAACTCCTGAAACCATCGAGGAAACCTACCAGCTCTGCAAGGACTGGGATCCCGACATGGCAAACTGGACCATCTACACACCGTGGCCTTTCTCCGATCTTTTCAAGGAGCTTGGCGACAGGGTTGAGGTACGCGACTACTCCAAGTACAACTTTGTGACACCGATCATAAAGCCGGATAACATGGAGCGCGAGGATGTGCTGAAACTTGTACTGAAATCTTATGCACGCTTCTACGCACGCAAAACCTTCTTCGGCTACCCCTGGATCAAGGATCCCTATGTGCGCAAGTACATGCTTGGATGCCTCAAGGCATTTGCCAAGACCACCATCACCAAACGGTTCTACGATATCGATCGCGTCAAAACCAAGAACAACAAGATCGAGATCGACCTTGGATTTGACAAGTCAAGGATTCTGACAGAGGCTGAGGTAAAAAACCTCAAGGAGCTGCGTCCGGAGATGGTTGCCGATATGAGCTTTGGCCTTAAAGAGGCTGGTTACCAGCGTGAGCATGACGAACACAACTGGGATGAGTTCGACGAAACCACCATCAAGGATCGTACCTCTTCAACCGTGCGCAACTGCTGAGAAGCGCCTGGTTTGAATCGACAGTAAAAGAAAAAACCCTCTGAGCACCAGAGGGTTTTTTCTTTTACTCTTTTATAAAAAATCTTACTTGACAGGGATTTCTTTTCCCGCTTTGGGTTTTGGCTCCACTTTCGGTACAGTGATCTTCAGAACACCGTTATCGTAACTTGCCTCGATTTTTTCTGCATCAACATTGTCGCCCAAAGTGAAGCTCCTGCTCAGGCTGCCCCATGAACGCTCAATGCGATGATACCCTTTTTTCTTTTCTTCTTCGCTCTGGCTTCTCTCAGCGCTGATGCTCAACACATCATCTTCCATCGACACCTTGACATCCTCCTTTTTCATACCCGGCATATCCGCCTCAATAAAAATGGCATTATCATCCTCGCTGATATCCACCTTGAAAGCGGGAGCGATCATTGAAGAAAAAAATGGCGACACCTTCTCGTTCAGGACATCCTCAAACATTTTCAGCGGGTCCTTTCCATACAGCTTCAGTGACATGACTGCATCTCCTTGTTTTAAAGGTTTCAGGTTTTCTTGAGATCCAGTAACATCTCTTCATCATTAAAAATTCCCTTTGGAGAAAGGGACAGAAAGGACAACAGGGACAGCAGAGACGAATATGGGAATGCAAAAGCTATCCGGACTGTTTTGCCTGGGAGCGGACTATAGCGATAATATCTTTTGGGCTGTCAGCTTGGAGCATCATGCTGCGCCATTTGCTGTCAGAAGCCATTTTACTGATATTGCCAAGGATGCTGATATGACTGTTCGGGTCAGAAGCTGGTGAGAGCATCAGAAACATGATACGGGCCGTATTGCTTGACTCCTTGTCGTAAATCCCGATTTTATTGACACCGATAACAATAATCGGCTTGTCAAGATTTTCGAGTCGAGCATGAGGAATGGCAATCTCCTCTCCGATAAAGGTGCTTCCCTGCTTCTCCCTCAGAAGCAGACTCTGCCATGCACTCTCTTCATCAAGATGGGGGTTTGCCTGGCAGCATTCGTGCAGAAGCTGGCGAAGCGCTTCTTCCTTTTCAAGCAAACTCTGCCACAAAACAACACGGGCATTCCTGACTGGTTCTTTCCATGCATTACGAGGTCTGTTTGCGGCAAGAAGATTCTCCCTGACACCGGACAGGTAATGCACGGGCGCTTTTGCTCTGCTCTCAACACCCTCTTCCCTGGTATCGAGCACAATCACGCTGATACCCCGGCACTGGCTGATCAATCGTTCCACAATGGTTTGCTTTCCCTGGATTCTCTGCCAGAAAGGCAATTTTCGTCCGGAGTTTCCAATGATGATATGTCCAACGCGATACTCACTGGCAAACTGCAGAATGGTTTTCACCACATCGTCTCCCTTGTATGTAAAGACCGTAGCACCGAGCTGCTGGGCGAGAGCGAGAGTATTGGAAAGCATACGCTGCACCCTGGCATCAATATTGGTCGGGCTGTCGGAAAGGGTTTGCACATAAACAGCATACCAGTTTCTGTTGAGTCGCCCTGCTATACGCGATGCATAGCGCAATATCGTTTCACAGTTCCGAGTTTTTGAACTGAGACAAACCATCAACTGATCAGGATTGGATGCAGATTCATCAGTAAGCTGGTTACGTCGCTTTGAATCAAGCTGGGCAGCAAGCTCCCTTAACGTCAGCTCTCGAAGCTGTTCGAGATTTTCAGGTCTGAAAAAGTTTGAAAGAGCAGCTTCCGTTCGACCGGGAACATAGACTTTTCCTTCACTCAAACGCTGCCGCAAATCATCGGTAGTAATATCGACATTGACAAGCTGATCGGCCAGAGCAAGAATTCGGTCTGGCACCCGTTCCTTCACCTTCACCCCGGTTGCATGCTCTACAGTCTCATAAAGGCTTTCGATATGCTGGATATTCAGGGTCGAAATCACATGAATACCGGCAGCCAGTATTTCCTCGATATCTTCATAGCGTTTGGCATTTCGGCTTCCGGGCACATTGGTATGCGCAAGTTCATCGACAAGCACAACCGCAGGGCGACGCTGAAGAATGGCATCACAATCCATCTCGGTAATTTCAATACCCCGGTAGAGCAGACTTTTTCGCGCCATGATATCGAGACCTGAAAGAAGAGCTTCAGTCTCTTTGCGCTCATGGGTTTCCACAAGACCGACAACAACATCGATACCGTTTTCCTTGAGTCGCCTCGCCTCCTGCAACATCTGCCAGGTTTTCCCAACACCAGCGCAGTAGCCAACATAGATTTTAAGTTTTCCCTGTTGCGACTGCTGGATGAGACGCAAAAAACTGTCAGCCCGGCTGATCTCCATAGTGTTCATTCCCTTGATCAAATAACCTTTGACGTTAATGCTTCAGCCTGTCAAGCTCCCTGTTAAGCACCAGCACATTGACCAGCGGCTCGTCTTGTAAAACAGCCGACCTTCTTCCTGCTGCATGGGTATTGACAAGTGACATTACCCGGTCAAGAGCAAGATCTCTTGCATGAGCAACTCTCGCTGCCTGGAAGCTCGCTGCAGAAAGCGAGATATCAGGATCAAGACCACTGCCGGAAGCGGTAACAAGATCAGCAGGAACTCTTTGCCCTTTTTTCAGAGCATAAACCGCAAGCAGTTTTTCTGTCCTCTGGCGCATCACGAGAGAGGCGGGTGAAAGATTGCTGCCCCCGGCAGCAGCAGCATTCCATGAGACTGCCGACGGACGGGGCCAGAAATATTCAGGTCGGCTAAACTGCTGTGCAATACATTCACTGCCGACAACCTGTCCGTTTTCAGAACGGATAAGAGAACCCGATGCAGAATAGGGGACAATCTGAGCGGCCAGAAGTACGATGATGATATACAACCCACTGCAGATCGCCACAGTAACTGGAAGAATACGTATTGATACTGCAAATTGTCGCGTGAGATCCCCAAATGATACTATTGTTTTCATGGTAGCAACTGGTTTGTTTATACAAGACCGGTTAAGACGAGAAGCATATCAATAAGCTTGATACCTAAAAATGGCACCATTACTCCCCCAAGACCGTAGATGATCAGATTTTTCCGAAGCGTAGCGTCAGCTCCCACCGGACGATATTTGACCCCTTTTATCGCCACAGGTATCAGCAATGGAATAATTATGGCATTAAAAATCAACGAAGAGAGAATTGCACTCTCCGGTGTCGCCAGATGCATGATATTCAGCACGGCGAGCCCTGGTATTGCCAGAACAAACATTGCAGGAATAATGGCAAAATACTTGGCAACATCGTTGGCAATAGAAAAGGTCGTCAATGCACCTCGCGTCATAAGCAACTGCTTGCCAATCTCGATGATCTCGATCAGTTTGGTCGGATCGCTGTCAAGATCAACCATATTACCCGCTTCTTTGGCTGCCTGGGTACCCGAATTCATGGCAACCCCAATATCAGCCTGGGCAAGTGCGGGCGCATCATTGGTGCCATCCCCCATCATGGCAAGAAGTCTTCCCTCCTGCTGTTCCTTGCGGATATAGGCCAGCTTGTCTTCAGGGCGAGCTTCGGCAATGTAATCATCGACACCAGCCTGAGCTGCAATGGCTGCAGCAGTAAGAGGATTATCACCTGTCACCATCACGACACGCAAGCCCATGGCACGGAGCCGGGCAAATCGTTCAGATATGCCGGGTTTAAGAATATCAGACAAGGCAATAACACCAAGCAGTTCATTGCCATCAGCAACAGCAATCGGGGTCATTCCTTTGCGGGCAACGTCATCAACCATTCCCTGCATCTTTTCAGAAACATTTCCTCCCAGATTTTTACAATAGTGTATAAGGGTATCCGGCGCCCCCTTTCGCAAACTCTGACCATTTGGAAAATCAATACCGCTCATTCGGGATTGTGCTGAAAAGGGAATGACCATTCCCTCTTCCTCTTCAGAAGTTTTCAAGCCAAAAGTTTTTTCAGCAAGGGCAATAATGGACTTTCCTTCAGGTGTCTGATCACCGAATGAAGCCTTCATCGCCACTGTAGCGAGACGCTCCCTGCTGATTCCAGGCAGTGGAAAATAATCGGTTGCCTGACGGTTCCCTATCGTTATGGTACCAGTCTTATCGAGCAGAAGAGTGTCAATATCGCCTGCCAGCTCTACGGCTTTGCCACTCTTTGCCAGTACATTGGCCGAAAGTGCGCGGTCCATCCCTGCAATCCCTATGGCAGAAAGCAATGCACCAATAGTGGTAGGAATAAGACAGACAAGGAGAGCAACCAGAGTCGGCACCGGAAGCGTTATACCAAAATATTTACCGATTGGCCAGAGCGTGCCGGTGACCAGTAAAAATGCAAGGGTAAGACCAGCAAGTGTTACGGTAAGAGCAAGTTCATTCGGCGTTTTCTGCCGTATTGCTCCTTCAACAAGAGCAATCATCTTATCAAGAAAAGAGTTGCCCGCTGAAACGGAAATACGCACAACGATACGATCTGAAAGTACCCTTGTTCCTCCCACAACTCCGGAACGGTCACCGCCAGCCTCTCTTACCACCGGGGCCGACTCACCGGTAATTGCCGATTCATCAACCATGGCCGCCCCTTCGATAACCTCTCCATCTCCAGGGATGGTTTCGCCTGTTAAAACAATCACCCGGTCACCTTCACGAAGCTCGTCAGAATTAACAGACTCCTCTTTACCATCTTTTACTCGTCTGGCAACCGTATTCTGTCGTGTTCGTTTGAGAGTGTCAGTCTGAGCCTTGCCCCGAGCTTCCGCCAAGGCTTCGGCAAAGTTTGAAAACATAACCGTAAGCCACAGGATAACCATAACGGACAGGGTATAAAGCTGGTGACGGGCTCCAGACATCATGTTTAAAACGGCAATAAGCGTTGTCAGCACAGCTCCTGCTTCTGTAACAAACATAACAGGATTTTTTACCATCGCTCCTGGATCAAGCATAACCAATGACCGGCCGAGAGCGCCAAAAACCAGCTCTCTTTGAAAAATTGAGGATGTTCTTGTCTTCCTGCGCTCCGATTTTGCCTGATCATGGATATTCGGCAAAGGATTATTTTTCATCACGATGTAGTTATAAATTCTTTAAAAGCCTCATGCCTCAATGAATTATTGCAGTAAGATGATCAGCTACAGGACCAAGAACGGCTACCGGTAAAAAGAGAAGTGCGCCAATTAAAACAACACTCCCTAAAATAATGACTCCAAACAGCAGTGTATCCGTTCTGAGCGTTCCTGCTGTGACCGGAACAGGCTTCTTTGCCGCCAGCGAACCGGCAATGGCAAGAGGCAAAATGACAGGTATATAGCGCGCCAGCAGCATCACAATACCGGTAGCTATGTTCCATGCAGCAGTGTTATCTCCCAGCCCTTCGAAGCCAGAACCATTGTTGGCCGCCGCCGAAGTAAACTCGTAGAGAATCTCGGTAAACCCGTGAGCACCTGTGTTGAGCACCGTTGCAGCCCCTGCCGGTGTTGCAGCAAACAGCGCAGTTCCTCCCAAAATCAGCGCTGGATGAACCAGGAGGGCAAGCAATGCAAGTGTCATTTCGCGGGTTTCAACCTTTCGTCCGAAATATTCTGGTGTACGCCCAACCATCATGCCACAGATAAAAACACCGACGATGATAAAAATAAACATGTTGATCAGGCCAACGCCCACACCGCCAAAAACCACATTCATCCACATGCCGGCAAGCGGAACAAGAGCGGTCAGCGGATTGAGACTGTCATGCATGCAGTTGACCGAACCGTTGCTGGTCGCCGTCGTCACGGCAGCCCATAAAGCACCGGCAGAAGAACCGAAACGGAGTTCCTTGCCTTCCAGATTCGAAGCCAGCTCAACAGGCAGCCCGGAAAATACCGCTGCAGGAGCACCTTCAAGCCATATCGCTGCCCCGCATTTCAAGAGAAGCAGTGCCATCATGACCGAAAAAATAACTGCTGCATCGCGCATACGCCCCGTTATACGACCGAACATCCAGACGACAGCCATTGGAATGAGAACAATACTGAAACATTCAACAACATTGGTAAAGAAGGAGGGGTTCTCAAAAGGATGGGTTGAATTGGGCCCGAAAAACCCGCCACCATTTGTCCCGAGCTGTTTGATTGCCTCCATGGCCGCTACTGGCCCTCGTGCTATGGTTTGTGTTGCACCTTCAAGGGTATGGGCTACTGCCGCTCCATCGAGTGTCATCGGAACTCCTCCGGCAAGAAGAAGCAGGGCGACCAGAAGAGCGAGAGGCAACAGAACAAAAAAGGATGTCCGCATGAGGTCGCTGTAAAAATTGCCAACCGTTTTTTTCCCTCCAATCGCTCTGGCAAGTGCTGCAACTGAAGCAATTCCAGTCGATGCTGAAACAAACTGCAACCACATCAACCCGAAAAGCTGGGAAAAATAGCTCATCGATACTTCACCCGAATAGTGCTGGAGGTTGGTGTTGGTTACAAACGAGGCCACAGCATTAAAAATCAGGCTTGCCTCAAGCGGACCTTTACCATCGGGATTCAGCGGCAACCACTGTTGCAGTGCAAGCACAATCGTCACAAAAGCAAACATCAGAACGTTGAACATCAGCATTGAAAAGAGATAACCCTTCCACTCCTGTTCTTCAACGGCGCCCTCACCTCCTGTTTTTCTGAAAATCCGTGCAGTCCAGCGGCCATAACCAGAGGCCTCGTCCGGATCAATCATTCGGGTCATGGCGAGCCCCAGAGGCCATGACAGAAGGGCAGGAATAATAAGTACCAATAAAAAAAGCAGTAACATGACTTTTATGGTTTTAAAATTTCTCGGGATTGACAATTGCAAAGAGCAGATAAACCATGCAAGCAAAAAAAGTCAGTAATACAACGATATCCATATCAACCTCCTGTATGAAAAATTATGCCTGATAATGCTGCAAAACCTGCAAGGATCAGAAAAATGAGGATACCGCGAAACAAGTAATAATAAACGTCCATGATTTCTTCCCTCCTTTTATCGATAGAGTCTGTGAACAATTTGATTATGCACTTCTGTTTTTTTGAACGGGTAAGGTGAACTGAAAAACTGAACCTTTTCCGGGATCACTTTGAGCGCAGACTGTTCCTCCATGAGCTTCAACGATCTCCTTGACAATAGAAAGCCCGAGCCCAACACCGCTTTCTGCCTGCTGTCCGGGAACCCGGTAAAACTGTTCAAAAAGATGCTCAAGATGTTCAGGGGCAATGCCGGATCCGGTATCTGCTATGGTAAATCGGATTGTGTCCTGATCTTCAGCAGCACTTGCCGTAACAGTTCCCCCTGGCGGGGTAAACCGCAAGGCATTCGACAGGAGATTTGCAAAAACATGACGGATACTGGCAGTGTCTGCCATGACCTCTGGCAATCCTTCCGCAATGGTGTTCACAATGCTAATTCCCTGATCTCGGGCAGCGACAAGAAAAGGCTCGATGCCCTCGATACCGAGACGAAGCGGGGCAACCGAAAGCAGGTTCAGGGGAGCTTTTCCGGATTCAATCCGGTTGAGATCAAGAAGATCATCAAGAATATTCACAAGCCGTTCAGTTTCCTCCCGAGCCGCCAGAAGCAGATCCGCCTGTTGTCCATTAAGGTGACCAACACGCTCTTCGAGCAGCAGATGAATAGACATCCTCAGCGAAGTCAAGGGAGTTCTCAACTGATGGGAAACCGTCGCAATAACACTTCGTTTAAGCTCAAGCTGTTCGTGTAACTGCGTGACATCCCTGAAAATCAGCGCGGTCCCGGCAGAAACAGGCACCGCCATAGCCTGGAAAAAATATTCCCGGTTCCCGGCAAAATGCTGGATATAACCATTACCCTCTCCTGAATCGGTTGCGGAACCCTCTCGAAAATCTTTCTGTAACAAGACTTTCAGCCATTCATAACCAGAATCGCGAATGTTAACGCCCGGCTTCAAACCGAAATAATCCTCTGCTGTGCCTGTTGAAATCTCAACCTGTCCGTCAAGGTCGAGCACAGCTATTGGCGAAGGCAACACCTTGAAGACCTCCTGCGTAGCCTTGCGGGTACGAAGCAGGGTTTCCATATCACTTTTACGCATTTGGCGAAGCGTTGCCGTCATTTCGTTAAATGATCCTGAAAGTTGTCCGATTTCGTCGCTGGAAGTGGTATCCAGCACAATATCAAGGTTTCCTTTACGGATCTCTTCGGCTGATGCCATAAGCTTTTTTATCGGGCGAAGAATCCAGCGATGCGACTGAAAACTGAACAAGAGAGCAATAACCGCACTGGAAAAGATCGCAACCAGCATGTTATTATGTGCCGACTTCGCCATCTGCCTGGCATTATCGTTCGCCTGTTGCATATTGGACTGGTTCATGTCGAGAACCTCACCGGAAAACTGCATGATCCTTTGAAACAAGGGAAGAAGCGTTGAAAAATAACGTTGCTGCCTTTGGGACAAAGGGAGAGCCGGATTGGTCACCTGGTCAATAACCCCGGTATATTCCATGAACAACCTCTTTATCTGCATAGCTTTCTGATGCTCTCCCGGTAACGTGATATTTCCGAGTTCGACATTAAGGGCATTGTGAAAGTTCAGTTCTTGCGTCCTGATTGTACTCATTCCGTCATTATAATGGCCTGTAAAGGTAAAGAGCACGCCACTGTCGATCCTCTCAAGTGATTCTGTCATTTCCTGACAGGCAACCACACTGCGATAGTTCTGCTTCAGAATAACATCGATAGCCCCGCCAAGCACATCGATCTGCCTTATGGTAAGAACCCCCATGGCTGCAACAATCAGAAGCAGTCCACCGAACCCCAGAACCAGTTTTTGACGTATGCCAATCATAATGATCTATCCTCCCGGAAAATAAAGTTGCAAATAGCGTACCAAAGATATAACCCCTTTGAAATCAATAAAAAAGCAGGGCACCAGAGACAGGAAACCTTGCAAAAATAAAGAATGATCGAGAAGAGTGCTTGTATTTTGCAAAGGACAGGAAAGTAAAAAGGCAGGAACAGGGAAAGATTATACCTTGACCGGTAAAATCACAAAGGGAATACCATGCACATAGAGGTTCCGCTGTACAGCAAACACGGTGTAATTGTGAAGCCAGCGATCCATCATGGACTCTTTGGAAAAAACCAGTTGACCTCCGAAAAAGACAATGTCCGGAAATTTTTCCGTGATGGCAGGAACAAGCTTGTTGACCTCCTCAACCACATCGGTTCCAAGCGAAAAATAGGCCTCACTGTAGTATCCATGCTCGGTCATGTACTGAACATATTTGGAGGTTTCGTTGCGCACAAAGCTGCCAAGATTCTCTATTTCATCAGCCCCCTTGAAGTTCCCCGCATCGATAGAGCCAATTTCAACGAATACATAATTTTTGTAGATATTTCCGAAGAGACGGAAAACACTGAAAAGGGCATGCAGGCCCAGTCCATTAAAGCCATTCACCAGGATTGCCGCAGTTTTAGCCCTGGGATCAACAACAGGAACCTTGCAAGAGAGATCGCCCTCGTGAACATCCGAGCCGGAGATAACCGCTGCTTCAACAATGACATCGAGCCGCTTCAGGGAGTGCATGGTCTTGTTGTAATGGTTTTTGATAAAAAAAGCACCCATGACCAGCACTCCCGTTATCAGAATGGTTACCCACCCGCCCTCATTAAATTTGAGAACCAGTACCGAAACCAAAATAAAGGTGGTCAGCATCAGACCTATGCCGTTAATGAGCAGTTTCTTGGCCCACTCTTTTTCCGTCTCCCTTTTTTCCCACCAGTGCCGCACCATGCCAAGCTGGGAGAGCGTAAAGGTTATAAACACATTGATACTATAGAGCACAATGAGAAAATCAACGGAGCCATTTGAGGCCAGCATCATAACGAGTGAGGCAATTCCCATGACAAGAATCCCTTTTTCAGTCACAAGCCTGTCACTCAGCATGGCAAATCGGGCTGGAAGCCACTTGTCGAGCGCCATATTTGCAAGAACCCTTGGGCCGTCAAGGAAGCCAGTCTGCGCAGCAATAAAGAGCAGAACCGCTTCGGAAAAGAGGGTAATCCAGACAAATCCTACACCATAATAACCACTCCAGGATGAGGTTATGCTTTCAAAAAGAATCGCATTAAGGGTCTTGCCCGGCATGTCACGGACATCAAAAAGAATGTAGGCAAGTATAAGCCCCATGACGGTCAGGGAAAGAGAGATCGCCATGTACTGCATGGTTTTTTTTGCGGTCGCAACTTTCGGCTCCCGCAGAACCGGCAGACCGTTACTCACTGCTTCAATACCGGTAAAGGTACCAGCACCGAGACTGTAGGCTTTCAATACGAGAAAGATCACCCCGAAAATCCCGAGGGAATGGAATGAACTGGCAAGCTCACGTCCGGTTTCATGATAAACCGCACCGAAATTCGCCGCATGGGAAATCACCGCATAGACAATGACTATGAGGTGGGTGACGACAAAGAGGAGGAACACAGGCACCAGAGGCATTACCGCCTCCTTGATACCCCGAAGGTTCAGTAACAGGAGAACCAGAACGCCAAAAACAGCGAACCACAGTTTATATGGCAATAATCCTGTGGGCAAAAAACTGAAAATGGCATCGGCACCGCTGGCAATAGAAATGGTAATGGTCAGCACATAGTCGATCAAGAGCGCACTGCCTGAAATAACGCCCATTTCCGGAGAGAGCAGCTTGCTGGCAACCAGATAACCGCCACCACCGGAAGGAAAAAGTTCAATGATATGAGAATAGCTTGATGCAATGATAAGGATGGTTATTCCCGTGCCGATAGCGACAAAAATCCCGAGTGTTGGGTGACCCTGAAGTGCCTTGAATGCTTCAGAAGGGCCATAACAGGAAGAAGAAAGACCGTCCGAACCCAGTCCAACCCATGCAAGAAATGCGGTTAGTGCAAGCTTGTGGAAAATGTTGTGATCGCGAAAATCGCGGGAACCGCCAAGAAAAAAAGTTTTTAACCGCTTGAATGCTTTTGAAATAGCCATAATAAACTGCAAAGATGAATAAGGTGCGCAACACCTGTTCACCTGAACCCTCAATCGAACAGGCAAACCATTTTATTCATCAAACATAAAGAATGCCCATGAATGCGCATCTTGCAGAATACAAGAGTAAGGGGAAAAAATCATTGAATTTTGCAAGGCAGTTTAGGCGTTCAAAGCCGGTATTGTTTCCGTTTTCTCCAGAGCGTGGCCTGATCGATCCCCAGAAGGTCTGCTGCCTCCTGGAGGGATTTTGTTGAAGCAAGTATCCGGCGTATATGAGTTTCTTCGATCACGTCAAGCCTTAAGGGATCACCAATGCTTACTGGATTGGCTTTGGCAACAATTGTTTCGGGCAGAAGTTCAACACCGACAAGCTCCGTTCTGCTGAGAATCACGGCACGTTCAACGACATTGCGCAATTCCCGGATATTACCTGGCCACGAACAGCTTCTGAGAGCAAGCAATGCCGTTTCGGTAAATCCCTTCAGGGTTTTATGGTTCTGGGCAGCAAAAAACTGAAGCATTCTTCCGGCGAGCTCAGCAACATCGTCAGGCCTGCCGGCAAGAGGCGGCAAATCAATCTGAATGACATTGAGCCGGTAGAAAAGGTCTTCACGAAACCGACCTTCAGCGACCGCTTTCTCCAGATCAGCATTGGTGGCAGCAATGATCCGTATATCGGCCTTGCGTGTCTGCTGGTCACCAATCCTCTCGTACTCCCGCTCCTGAAGAAAACGAAGAAGTTTCGACTGAATGGACAGGGGAAGATCGCCTATTTCATCGAGAAACAATGAACCCCCCTCGCAAGAAAAAACCCTTCCCGGATTATCACGAACAGCACCGGTAAATGAACCCTTGACATGACCAAAAAGCTCACTTTCCAGCAGTTCCGGACTTAACGACGGGCAGGAAATGACCCCGAACGGCTTTGTGGCCCTCTGGCTCCAGTTATGAATTGCACGTGCAAGCACCGTTTT
The DNA here is from genome assembly GCA_005843805.1 of Chlorobium sp. GTDB lineage: Bacteria > Bacteroidota > Chlorobiia > Chlorobiales > Chlorobiaceae > Chlorobium. The sequence goes on along the minus strand of SZXY01000018.1, from coordinate 10,468 downwards.
GCCCGTCCCGCTCGGGCCCCGCAAAAGCACAACCGCTTCTGAAGAGGCAACCTGACGGGCCAACTCCAGAGCCCGCTGCATGGCAGGGTAACGGGAGGTGAAATGTGCTTCGGGGTTGATGCGGTTCAGATCCTCCTGCAAGGAGACAATACGCTGTTCCATGCCGCTCACTGCAGCAAGGCGTTCAGTAACCAGTTCCAGTTGACCGGGAGTAAATGGTTTGGGAAGATAATCGACAGCCCCCCGTTTCATGGCCTCAACAGCACTGTCAATCGACGCATAAGCGGTGATAACCACAACCTTGATCCAGGGCGATGCCTGCAAAAGAGGCTTTACCAGATCAAGTCCGCTTTCAGTTCCAAGGCGAATGTCAACAAAGGCAAGGTCGAAAACCTGCAATTCAGCCTCGGCCAATGCATCACGGGAGTTGCTTACCGCCTTGACCCGATGCCCGCGAGACTCCATAAAAACCGACAAAGTCTTGCGAATATTGGCTTCATCATCGACCACCAGAACATTGAGCTGTGCCATTTTCCTCGATGGTATAAGTGAATGATTTTCTACATCCCTATAATAAAAAGAAAATTCGATTGATTGATTTTTCGCCAGACAATCCCCCCTTTGAAACTCTTTATTGCACTGACTTGTTTCAGACTATAAGATATGCGTAGGCTAAAAACCGCGAAAAGTTGATAGACGGCAACAGATTTTACTGGCTTTTTCTTAAAGACCATACTCATGTAAGAACGTGGCAATGACACACTGACCCCGGTGCCGGTCGTCGTCAGTGATTACTGCTTCCGGCAGAACCAACCCAAAGGAACGCCAATGCCCTTAGCTCTTGATCTCAAAGCGCTGCTTGAAAGAAATCAAGCCACCTGGCGGGTAAACGAAAAGTTTCTGAATCTCACCGAACCACCCAAGGTCAGTTTGGGCGCACTCACTGACAAGTTCGTACCGGCAACCCAGGTCAAGCCTATCGATTTTAAAACGTTGCTTGCCGTTCCAACCAATAACCCTTTTATTCTCGAACGCCGTCTTGCTCATGCCATTCCGCAGACAATGGTTTCAAAACCGGCATTGTATATCGGTTCTATTCAGGGTCTGACTGCCGGGGAAGGCGGTGGTGTCCGGTCGGGTAGCACCCTGCCATCAAGCGTTGACTGGCGCAACCGATGGGGATGGCCCTGGATCACCACGGTCCGCAACCAGGGTGGCAGTGAGGCCTGCTGGGTATTTGGAGCTGTGGCACTGGTAGAGGCAATGGTGCGCATCGAGCACTGTGTGTGGCCGTGGATTTCCGAAGGCGATGTTCATAAGGGATTGCTTGCCACCTGCTGCCAGTGTGGTAATCCTGAAAATGCTCTAAACTGGATCAAGGACAACGGCGCAGCCGATCCTGGATGTTTCGCCTGGCCAGTCACCAGCGCAGCATGTTCGGGTTGTGGCGGAACAGGCGGTGCCCCTTATGATGCTGTGGCCTACACCCCATCCTCAGACCGATCCGGACGCTCCGTCAGAATACCAGCCTTCACCCATGTGGGAAATGTTGCAGACCAGAAAAAATGGCTCGATACGACAGGCCCGCTGGTTTGCGCCATTACTGTCTGGAAGGATTTCCTCTATTATGGTACCGGCGTTTACCATAAAGTGGCAACAATGCCAAACGGCACAGCCAACACCATCCTTGGCAGCCATATCATGCTGATCGTCGGCTATAACGACTCGCTCAACTGCTGGATTGCAAAAAACTCCTGGGGCACCTCATACGGAGACAATGGATACTACAATATCGGTTACGGCGAAGTCAATATCGACACATACGCCAAAATAGGCCTCACAGGCGTCAATCCCGATCCCTGGACAAAACGACGCATGGGCAACGGCGGTATGCTGGAAAGCGGAAACGGCGCTTCGCACCGGAACTTCGAGTTGCTGACAACCGGCACCGGAGGAAAGGTACAGCATTGGTGGCGCAACAACAGCACAACAGGATTTCCGTGGAACAAAGGCACGAGTTTTGGTAATGACGCAGCCGCCTGCCCAACCCTCATCTCTTCCACCTTCAACCGCAACTTTGAATCGGTGCATCTGACCACGTCACACAGGCTGCATCATTGGTGGTTCCGTCAACCTTCAGGCCCCTGGAGTGACGGAGGAATTTTTGGGCCTCCCGATGCAGCAGGCATTCCGGGATTCATCCAGGGCAACTACGGCGCACCGGGCAACTTCGAAGTTGTCGTGCGCACCGCAGACAGCAAGCTTACCCACTGCTGGAAAGATGGCGGTGGATGGCATAACGGCGTCAAGTTCGGCACTAATGTCGCTTACAGTGGAGCAAGCCTGATCCAGAGCCATTATGGCACCCAGGGCAACCTCGAAGTTGTATGCACCCTGGCATCAGGCAAAATGCAGCTCTTCTGGCGCGACAACGACCACGGCATGGTATGGAATGAAGGAGCTCAGTTCGGAAGCGGAGTCAGCAGCCCACCCTGCATGATCGAAGGATCATACGGCGCGCCAAACGAAAAGGCAGCCGGCAATTTTGAGCTTTGTGTCGCAGTTGGCGGAGCAGTTCAGCATTGGTGGCGCAACAACCAGGGCGACAAGCTGTGGCGTATGAGTGCCACCTTTGGCCACAATATTCTCTCTGTAGTCTCACTTCTCCAAGGAAGTTTCGGCTTCAACATCGAAGTGATCGTGCTGCGTACCGACAACAAGCTGCAACACTACTGGCGAGATGGAAGCGGCTGGCATGAAGGAGTTGCGTTTGGAAGCATCGTCTGACATAACCCTGCGCCCTGGTGGCGAGTATCGTCTGGCACTCGGAAGTTCGGGAAGTTCAGGATACACCTGGGAGTTCGAGGTACTCGGACCCCAGGGCGTGGTAATGGTACGCCCTGGCCCGCCAGGCCCTGTTCCTGAAATTCAGCCCTATCTCTTGCAGACCTGGAGCATGGAAGAGAGCTGGATAATTGAAGCGATCAGACCCGGCAAGGTCGAGGTAGAGTTCGCCCTGAAACGACCAATGGAACAAGAGAACCCGCCCGCACAGATAAAATCCATTCGGGTTACCGTTGCAGCAGGGCAATGATGGTTTTTTGAAAAAAAGGGACGAAAAGGACAACAGGGACAGCAGGGACGAAAGACGATGAAACTCCCTTTCCCGTGCCTTGCTAAATAGCCCTTACAGCACGGACACGATAGTGGCTCGTTTTATAATTGGGCGACTGACTGCCATCGTTGAAGTTCTGGAACCATGCAAGATCCGCACTAAACTCCGTTGAACTCCAGTATTCATCGAAATAAGCTGCAAAACCGCCAATAACACTTTTATGAAGATTGATCTTTTTCAACTCCTCCTTGTCTGGCAAGTACCAGTCACTATAGCCATCTTCTACCAGGTCACGGCACGCTTGTTTCGCATCTGTAAAATTAAAATACCCTTCATCGGCATCAGAAGAGTGACCCGTCATATCCGCTTTGGCAGCAATCAATAAGTGCTGCTCTCCTTCGACATAACCGGGATCATCCGACTGCAAAATATAGGCAATTCGTCCACCCCCATATTCGTCACCAATTTTGAATGTTTTTTGTGCTGACACTGAAGAGGGGCTCTCAACAACACTCTCCGATTTACTTCTGACAATCATAGACCCTGCCTGAATAAGCATGATGACCAAGGTCAAGGCTATCGCCCATACCTTTAAAAGCTTTGGAAGTGACGGAGGTAAGCGCACCGGTTTTGGCGGTATCTCAGGATTTTTTTGACTTGATGCCGGATGCTCCGCTTCGGATTGTTCCGGCACAGGTTGCTCCGGTTTGGTAATTCTGCTCTTTATTGCATCGATACAGAGCTGAAAATTCGGGTCTGAACTGTTGTTTGTCCAGTCAGAGAGATCCGCAGCATGAATATCATTGAATCCAAATGGAGGTTTAACAGCATCAAGCAGCACAGGAACCAAAATGCCCCTCTCTTTTGCTTCATCAGCTTCCAGAAGAACCCATTTCGCATCTCTTGAAATGCGAGACCAAAAGACAAGCACACAGCTCGATACATCAAGCTGATTTTTAATATAGCTTCGCCAATCATCGCCAGGAAGCAGCCTTGTATCCCAGAAAACACTCCAGTCAAGCTTTTCAAGCTCTTCAACAATTGGCCTGACCCGTTCTTTATCTTCACGGGCATAGCTTACAAAAATATCGGCCATGAATCCCGATAGTTAATCAGTGACAAAAAACGCCGTATTGAGCCATAATATATTCATTTACTATCTTTTTTAATGCACGGAAGCTACCCCCCGTCACGGCGCCTGCTGGTACTCCGGCTCCTGGTAGGTGAGGCTGAATACGGTGTCGCGCATCCAGCGGTTGAAGGAGTCGTTGTCGGTGAAAAATTTGAACAGTTCAGTGTCGTCCTTCATCATCTCGATCACTACCCTGCCGAGTGCCTTGTCGTGCTCGATTCGGGCGTTCTGCTTGTCGGGGTTTTTCATGGCGTTCTGGTAGGCGGTGTCGGCTGCGACACGGGCCGGAATTTCGCCAATGATTTTCTGGTATATCCGGTCACCATCCGACCAGGGAATGTTGCCGAACTGGTCATTGAAGGTTTTGAGAATGTTCGAGAGCAGATCGAGTTCCGGTTCCGGCCTGCGGCCTGTGCCGCTTGAGGGAATTGGCCCAATCTCTGCATCTTCGTCCGGCAGCATAAAGCGTATCACCTCCTGTTTCTCCACCCGGTAGCTCTCCATGTCGATAGCTTCAAGAATGCCTTTGGAGAGATCTTCTTCAACCGGCGCGGGCAGTTTTGGAATAAGGAAGTTGAGAAAGATCGAGAGTCTCTCCCACTCTGCGTTGTTGTAGGGCAGTATTTGGGCAAGAAAGCTGTACATCCTTGTGAATGCCTTGGCCTTGCCCTTGAACTCCACTTGCCCCTCTTCATCGAGCTGTGTGCGATAGGCGGCAACGCATGCGTCAAGGATTGGGTCGAGCCTGTCACGCTGCGCTCCGCTGAGGTAGAGTTCCACCAGCGCGTCCCGCTTGGTGTCGGAATAGATCTGCGAGCCATCGAGAGCCGCCTTGAGGTCGTGCAGTTTGTCGGGGTCGCTCTCTTCGGAAAGGATGGTGGTGCGGTAGTAGTCGCCAAAAGCCAACTGGATGGAGTCGGCATCGTTCATGAAGTCGAGCACAAAGACATCGTGCTTCTGCGGGTGGGCACGGTTGAGGCGCGAGAGGGTCTGCACCGCCTTTATACCGGTGAGCACCTTGTCCACGTACATGGTATGCAGAAGCGGCTCGTCATAGCCGGTCTGAAACTTGTCGGCACAGATGAGAAAACGGTAAGGGTCGCTCTGGATTTCACTTGCAATGCGGCTGGACGCAAAACCGTTAAGCGAAGCTTCGGTGACCTTTGTGCCGCCATAATCGTGCTCACCGGAAAACGCAACAATTGCGCGATAAGGGCTCTTTCTCGCGACAAGGTAGTCACTGATGGCATGGAAGTATTGAATCGCCCGCTCTACGCCGCTCGTCACCACCATTGCCCGCGCCTTGCCGCCAATCTTGCCGGGCGCAACCACCTGCTCGTGGAAATGGTCAACCATAATTTCCGCCTTGAGCCGGATAGCGTGGTCGTGACTCTCGACATACCGACGCAGCTTCCTGCGAGCCCGGTTGGCATCGAACTTCGGGTCATCCTCAACAGTTTTGGAAAGCTTGTAGTAGCTCAACACCGGCGTGAAGTAGCTCAGCACATCGAGAATGAACCCCCTCCTGAATGGCCTGCTTCATGGTGTAGCTGTGGAAGGGACGGTGCCGCACCTTGCCGTCCGGCTGAGGGAGCGGGTCACCGAAAATCTCCAGCGTCCTGTTCTTGGGTGTGGCGGTAAAGGCAAAGTAGCTGGTGGAGGGCAGGAGCTTTTTCGACTCCATCAGCCGGTTGATTTTATCCTCTGTACTCTCGTCATCCTCCTCGGCACCCGCCATACCAAGCGCCATCGACACTGCGGCAGAGGTACGGCCTCCCTGACTGGAATGCGCCTCGTCGATGATGATGGCAAAGTGCCGCCCTCGCTGCTCACTGCCAATCTCGTCAAGGATATAGGGAAACTTCTGCACCGTGGAGATGATGATCTTCTTCCCTTCAGTAATGAGTCTGCGCAGATCGCCGGAGCGCTCGGCATGGCCAACTGTCGCGCCCACCTGCGCAAACTGCCGAACGGTATCGCGGATCTGCTGGTCAAGGATACGCCGGTCAGTCACCACAACAATCGAGTCAAAAACCCTTTTTCCCTCTTTTTCAAGGCCGATCAGTTGATGGGCCAGCCATGCAATGGAGTTGGACTTGCCACTCCCGGCGGAGTGGCATCGCAGGGATGGCCGGTCAGCGCCGTACAGATCAGCCGCTCAAAGCCCCGTTCACTGGTATCGGTAGTCATAGAATAGCGAGGTTATCAATTACCCGTCAATTAAAACCCGATCAGATATGTCGTTTATTATCAACAAGTTATATTTTTTACAGCAGGCATTTCAGGCACTCTGTCAATTACCCGTCAATTAAAATTCAAGCTTCCATCAAGTACCCGTCATGTAAAGCCCGAAAAATGGAGCACGTCGAACTCTTATCCGGATAAATCACCCCTGAAAGGCACGATTCCATGACAGCAACAACCAGAATAATGGCTCTCCATCAATTACCCATCAATTAAAACCCGATCAGATATCTTCTTTATTATCAACAAGTTACATTTTCAGCAAAAGGCATTTCAGCCATTCTGTCAATTACCCGTCAATTAAGATTCAGGCCCAGAAAGGCACATACTTCATCAACTTCCGTGAAGCATCTTCATTGAACGGCTTGATGACACCGGCATTTACCGCTTCGCGAATGTAGCGGGACACAGCCGCCTTGTTTTTCTCTTCAACACCAAATCTTTCCCGCAAGGAGGTATTGGTAAGAACGTCTCTCATCACATACCTCAGACAAGCGTGCAGATAACAGGCTCTCACACGCTCCGCCCTGTCCATAACTGCAAGCGATTTATGAGCAAACAAGACCGTTCTTGTAAAACCCTCTGGTCTTTCAAAGAGAGGCGCTGGCAGTTGGTAGTGTTCGACCTCGGCAATCACCTTGTCGATACCACTGCCTCGCTCCTCACATATTCGAAACCGGCGCATCATTGAAGCCAATACCTCATTGCGGGATTTTGGCGGTGTATCGACGAAACGCTGAGTATCTACCAGTGGTTCACCGGGATTGGTTATCTCGATCCGGTCATCGAAAATTTCAAACATCGGTCCAGCTCCGGTAGCAAAAAAATCCTGATGGATAAGAGCATTCGCAACAAGTTCACGTACTGCAAGTTCAGGATAGACCGACACGGTACGCCGCAAGGCTTGACCGATCATTTCGCTGGATGGCAACAGATTGTTCAAAAACCCGATCAAGGCAGCAAATCCACTGGCGTAACCTGTTGTCACCTCCTGCTCCTTCAGCGTGCTGGTTCGCCCCGTTCCGCGATAATGGATAACCCGAAAGGATTTCCGCCTGAGCATCGGAAAGTCCGCAAATGTTTTGGCAAACAGAATTGCTCCGAGATTGGTGATATTCCAACCCCCGGCATCACAATTCTGAACCAGATTATCCTTCTTCAGGGCATCGAGAATCCCTTCCCGGTTGGCAGGCAACGGCTGCTCCAGCAAATCGAAATAAGCAGGATAGTCAAGCAATCGCAAAACCTCATCGGAGGAGATATGCTCAAGAGCAACCAGATTCTCATAAGGAGTCTGGTCAAGTATGCGCCACAGTTCCCGCTCGCGCTCAGGAGCCTCCTTGATCGGCTTTTTTACCTGACCAATACGAATAAAAGCCTCACACTGAAACCGCACAGGATGGCGAAAAGCACGACCAATTTCCAGAAGGACAATCGCCTTGCCATCGATTTGCAGTTCATAAAAGGTAAAATAAATCTTTGGCTTCAGGAGCCTGAGTAACCAGCTTTCGAGCGGCTCGTTACCTTTTTTGGCCACCGACGGCAAAAAGTCAGTTCCTACCAGCTCGTGCGTGCCATCCTCGACTCCCCATACCATATAGGCATTGGCCTTGCCGTTCAGGGCCGCAGCATTTGCAAGCGCAGAGAGGTACTCCCCGATCTCCTGGGGGTGTTTATTGCTCCCTTTGAACTCAACCCACTCCGTCTCGCCCGGCAACCTGCACAGCTCGCGAACCAGACCAGCAAGGTAGTCGTTGCTTCGAATACCTGTCATACCTCCACCTCCTCAGTTATAGCCTCAAGATCATCAACCACCTCTTCGTCACCTTCGCAGAGGGATTCAACCTCATCCACCAGCTCCGGTTCCACGGTTTCAACAGGAAGCCTCGCTGCCGCTTCACGCACATCAAGCTTGCCAGTCACCACGTCTGCGATGAGACGGGTGCGGTATTCGCGGATGAGGGCGATTTTTTGATCAGCTTGAGCCATCGCCATACTCAGTCCTCTCGTCTCCTCATCAATATAATTTACAATCTCTCGCTGTTCACTTAAACACGGCTTTAAAACCGTCATCCTCGCAATATCATCCATATTGAAATGGCCAACAGTAGAACCTTGAGTAGCCAATCGAATAATATTTCGCGGAGGGCCTGTATAAATCATGTAAATCAAAAACTGAGAATCGTATTCCTCAAGCTTTAATTTCAGAAGAACTGTACGTTGCCCAAGACATATTGACTGACTTTCTGGAACCACACATGCCTCTCCGGCTGGTGCTTCTCTCGTAAAAATGACATCACCCGGTTCTGGTAAACCTCTTTTTGTCCACTCTTTAAAAGCAGCTTGAGTGGTGCAGTATGTCCCCTTCCATTTCAAATGACCATTTCGAACCCCAGTTGTTCTGACAACACGATACTCACTCTCTCCATCTGCAACTGGGGCGGTTTTGTGTTCACAGTCAATTAATCTATGCAGAACCCGCTTAACCGGAAGTACCTCCCAATGCTCCGGCACATCGCCGAGCCACTCGACACCGGAGGGTTTGAGGCGAACGTTCGGGTCAAGCCCACGAGTAACAGCCCGGTGGATGATGGCCTGTTTCTGCTCTTCCAGCAGCTTTATCAGCTTCAGCTTGGTACGGATAAAGCGACTGATTCGCCTGTCTGCATGGTTGATGAAGCGAGCGATTGCAGCCTGCTCGGAAAGTGGTGGAACGAGGGCTTCAAGACGAAAAAGATCATCCGTATAAAGCCGAAGACGACTTTCGATTACACCTGTTGAAACAGCCTTGATACGAGCCATATACACAGGAGAACGCAACAAGTAATGTAAGTACCACGGCACGGCAATATCACCAAACCGGTACACACAATACGCTGGACTTGCAATACCAAAAAATTTTGAGACTCCCATGCTACCATTCCAGGCAAGCATTATGTTCACGACAAGTTCATCCGGGCAGACACATTTGTAGCCGACGAGCGATTGTGCCCGAGTATCCGGTTCGTCTCCACCATCAAACCTCTTGCGTTGCGTAACTCCTGTATATTGAGACACACGAAGCAGTTGCTCATTGCCATCCGAAGAACGAGTATCACATTCACGAAGCACATACTTGAGCCTCCGCACATCCCAATGCTCCGGCACCTCCCCCAGCCACGGTACCCCGGAATCCTTGTATGCCGGATAAGGCTTCAACTCATTCATCATGACAGACCCTCGCTGCGAAGTGACAAGAATTCCTTGTGAATTGCCTGACAGATCAGGAGCTGTGACTTTTGCGAAAAGTCGCTCATTTGCCACCTCCTCCGATAATCTCGCTGAGCAAGCCTTCGCTCTCCTGCTCCAGAGCAAGGATGTCGGCGCTGATCTCTTCGAGCGTGCGCAGGGGTTTTGGTTTATAGAAGTATCGGGTAAAGCTGATTTCGTAACCGATCCTGACGCTCTCTTCAGTGTACCATGCATCGGGAGCGTAGGGCAGCACTTCCCGCTTCAGGAAAGCGTCGATGCCTCCCTCTTCAAGCAGCGGAACCTGCTCGGTATCGCGCAGGTCGGGGTCTGCTTCGTATTCCACAACGACGCTTTTGCCCTCGATGGTGGCCGAAAAGAGCCCTTTCAGCGGGTCGGGCAGAGTGCCTTTTTTGTGAATTTTTTTGATGACTGGCGGTGCATCGTCTCCGCGCCCGGCGCTCTCCTTGAGTTGTTTGATCTCTTTGGGTGTGTAGGGTCGCTCCGGGTCAATGCCTTGCAGGCGAAGTGGCCGCTCGACCGTCACTTTCCAGTAGCCAAGTGCGGCGTTGGGAAAGATTTTCGATTGCTCGCTCTCTTCAAAGGCGAGAAAGGTGTCAGAGATGCGCTGAATGTCCTCTTCGGAGAGTTCGCAGTTCTTTTTGCCGAGGTTTTTACGGAGTGGCTTGTACCACTCGGTGGCATCGACAAGCTGCACCTTGCCCCGGCGGTGCTGGGGCTTGCGGTTG
>SZXY01000104.1 GCA_005843805.1 Chlorobium sp. | reverse complement strand
TTTTCTGACGACCCGGTTTGAACCGGTCTCCACAAGGTTTGTATAAATGAACCAGCATCCTGTCGGAATTCAGGTGGCCGGAGCCCGCTTTCGGCGCAGAGTTCAATCATGTCGAGAATGCCTGAGCCTGCCCGTTCAACAATTCTGGTCAGAAACAGTGATTCAGCAATTAGCGGGTTGTGCGGTACCGAAGCATGAGGGCGCCTCAGAGATTCGATGGTCAACGATGGCGGTAAACTTCCCGGATTCCAGACTTCAAGCCGGTCAGAAAAGAGCATGACCTGAACAGAAGCATTGGAACTGTAGTCACGGTGCGCAAAGATGACTGCCCGTGCTGACGCCACCGGTCGCCTTGAACAAGCATCATTAATCGGATCCAGTGGCAGAGCAACCTCGATAAGCTTTCGTGGTGATTTTATGGGGTAGTTTGATATCATCATTGCTTCTTTTTCTGTAAGCCAAGTTCGACACATATTGTTTAAACGGTATTTTCATTCAATTCTGCTTTAAAAATTAGATGGCAGAAATCAACTGTTCAACACACGCAATACCGTGTCGGGGGCTTTTTTGACAAGATTAAGCAAGACCAGTGCCGGGCCATGCGGTTTGCGGTCACCCCGTTCCCAATGCCTCAGTGTCGCGACACTGATACCGAAGGCAGCGGCAAACTCATCCTGCGTCAGGCGTGTTTCCTGTCTGATACTTTTAACGTTGACCGGTTCAGGATGAAAAACTTTTGCCGTGACCTTTTTCCCCTGCGAATAATCAACAGCCTCTTCCAATCCTTTTTTTATGCTCTCAAACAGGTTATCCATTTTTTCCCTTATAGTTTTGAACCAAAAGTTATGTTAGTCCGGCCAGCTCATTTCGTTTTGATTTGGTCAGGTTATCCTGTTCACTTTTACTGAACGCCGTTAACAAGAAAAGCGGTATTGACTGGTTGTGGTAAAAGTAAATAATGCGGGTACTTCCACTTTTCCCTCTGTTACCTGTAGCCCATCTAAGCTTTCGAACACCTCCAGTGCCTTGGAGTAAAATTCCTGCTGTCGGGTTTGTGGCAAGAAAAGAGAGCAAGAGATCATGCTCGTCACTACTGAGCAGCTTTTCTGATTTACGGATGAATTCCGGAAGCTCTACGATAGTAATATTCATCTCGAATTATAATCCATTGGATTGTTTTTTCAAAGGATTTCTTCGATGTGTGCTCATCGGAGGAGGTCTTACTCTTCCGTCAATATCAAGATTTTGGAATATCAATAAAGCTTTGTTGGAGGAAATAGAAGACCCTTCCTGCAGCTTTTGCGAATCGTCGCAGGGATGAGGTTTGAATGGAGGATGACGGAGTATGAACTGCAGGGGATTCAGAAAGCTTTCAAGAGCTGCAGCGACCTGATACCACTTCGGCTATTTCAGTTCTCGAAGAATAGCCTTGCCAGTGTTTTACGGGCGCTGGCAAGCAGCTCGCGGACGGCGGATTCTTCTCGATGGGTCAGCTCAGCTACCTCTGCGATACTTCTCTTTTCCGTCTCTGTCAAGCGGTAGACCTCCTGTTCTTCTGCTCCAAGCTTTTCGATGCAGCGCTTCATTTTCTGGTCGTCACTCTCTATTGCGGCGGTTCCGGCACTGGGCTCGTCAAGCGGGGAGTTTTTTGCTCTTCCAAAGAGTTCGTCGGCAGTTGCGGGTATCGGGGCGTCATCGCTGACGTCGCCGAAAAGTCTGACAAAGCGGAGAAAATCAAGTCCTGCGGCTTCACAGGGGGTGACGCGGTTTTCGAGAATGTCCTCTGCAAGTTTCTGAAACTTTTCACGGATTTCAGGGAGGCGGATGGCGAAGTCGAAGCTGTCGTCCTTGTCGCGGGCTTCGGCGTTGTAGGGTACTTTCATCAGCACCGTGATGCCAGCGGCTTCAGCATATTTTTCAGCAATGCCGCTGCCGTCGTCGCGGTTGATGATGAGGCCGAGCAGGCGGGACTCTCCTCCTATGGTTCTGAAGTAGTTGTTGGCCTGGCAGATGTTGTTGGAGGTGAAGATGGATTGCCGGTCGTTGTTGGTGACCAGAATGACCTCCTCGCTGAGCGAACGGGCGAGTGGCGTGGCAAATCCTCCGCAGACAACATCGCCGAGAAAGTCCATAAGGATGATGTCGATATCCCACTTGAAGATGCCGAGTTTTTCGAGAACATCGAAGCCGGAGATGATGCCTCTGCCGCCGCATCCTCTTCCGACCTGCGGGCCGCCAAGCTCAATGCCGTAAATGGGTTGCGGAAAATCGGGGATATCACGGCGGAAGACAATGTCGCTGATGGCTACAGGCTGGTTCAGGGCGTTTTTTTCGGCAAATACCTCGGTGACCGTTGGCAACGGTATGCCTCCGAAAAGGGAGGTGGTGGAGTCGTGCTTGGGATCGCATCCAAGTTGCAGCACCCGCTTGTTCATCAGGGCGAAGGTGGCGCTGAGGTTGGTGGTGGTAAAGCTTTTGCCGATTCCACCTTTGCCGTAAATAGCTATCGTTCTTGCGGCCATCAGTTCCTTTTCGTGATTATTCGGTGATGTAGCATGTGCTGTCACTCTCTGTTGCATCTGTTGCACCGGTTTTCCAGAAGAGTATCATTTTCAGGCAGTCCGGATCGGTGAAGGCCTGCAGATAGGCTTCTGTGATATCGTCTTCGACGGTGTGCTGATGGGTAAAAATCTTGGCAGCATGGAGCTTTTGCTGTGCGATAAGCTCTTTTACCCGCTCGAGATCACCTTTTGCCCACTGTTTGGCCGCTATGAAGGAGAGTTCTTTCTGGAAAGCCTGTGAGTAGTCGATGTTGATTTTCTGGTAATAGCCTCCGAAGATCACCGTGCCGTGGAACTTCAGAAAGCGGAGCCCGGTATCTATGGCGCTCATGATGCCGGTGCTGTCTATCAGCACGTCGAACTCGTGACCGGCAAGCGCGGCTGAGACATCCTCCGTCTCGGGGTTGACCTTCAGGTCTGCCGATGAAGCGTTGAGACGGTTTTTGTAGGGTTCGGTTGCGGCCACAAGCTTTGCGCCCATGAGCTTTGCCAGTTCGACAGCGAGAATACCGACCGCGCCCTGGCCGAGTACCAGCACTTTCTTGTTTTCAACCTGCGCCAGATCGACGATATGCAAGGCTGTGGCTCCCAGCGGCAGGGCAATGCCGCACTGGGGATTGCTGATGTTATCGAGCACGGTAATGCTCTCTACCGGGCAGACTATATACTGCGATGCACCACCAAAAGCGGCATTGACATCTTCATAGCCGAAAGAGCCCGCTACGTAGGCGAACTTGCCGATCAGGCTCTGGTTGACATGGTCGCCCACCTCGATGATTTTCCCGACGGTTTCATAGCCGGGAATAAAAGGGAAAATGAATGGCCAGGAGGGAATGAGGCCGTTATAGGCCATTTTTTCTGTGCCGGTACTGATTGACGACCACCAGGTTTCAACCAGCACATCAGTTGATGAGACGGGTTTCAGGGTAACTTCGCAGAGTTCAATTTTCCGGATTTCCCTGAAGACTATGGCTTTTGCTTTCATAACAATTAAAGAGGCTGTTCAAGGGTTGCTCAGCTCAGTTGACGCTGTTTGAGTTTTTTTTCATTGTGTTTTTCAAGCAGCAGCCGAATGACAAACTGCGCGGCATTGATGAGATAGCTGAGGTAGGCGAGAAGCGCCGTCTGGATAAGAATGTGCTCTTCAAGACCAATAAAGAAGAGGACAAAGTAGGAGATATGCACAATCATGGCGATGGCACTGCCGAAATCTTCCCAGAAAAATTCCGGAGCAAAGGCAAATGCACCAAACACCTCCAGTTCAAAAAAGCCGCCAGTCACAAAAATCAGGGCCAGCATGAGGGTTTTCAGGGTCACAAAAAAGGTGATCCAGGCAAAGTTGTCGATTCCTATGTGCGACTGGTAGAGCCAGGTAACGGTAAGACCGGCAAGAAACATGACAAACTGGATCGGCGCCAGGATTCCCTGAACTTTTGTCCAGACCGAAGCGTTTCTGCGTTCAAGCTGTTCCGGTGTGTAACGGGGCATAATAAGAGTGATTTCGCTGAAAGTGGCTGAGATTCTTTAACTGCTTTTGAAAAAAGTAGTTGAATATAGTAAAAAACGGTGCTGGCGGCAAGCTTCACTCTTGTGCCATCTATAGGCATTTTAGCGCACGCTCCACTCCGAAGCATTGTACAGTGTCGAGATCAGGTTGACATCCGCGTTTTTGATGCGGCTGCTGAACCCTTCAAGCTCGTCATAGTAATAGAGGAAGCTTCTTGGCTGCTCCTCGTGCAGTATTTTCTGGTAACGTTTCCACAAGGCAATTTCCCGATCCCGTGGAAGCGGACGGCTCAGCTCAGCAATAACGGAGTCAAGCTCTTTTTGCTGAAAGGCCGCAGAGTTGAAGGGACATTTGGCAAAATCGGAGTTCCAGATGACAAGCTGGAAGGGGAGCGTTTCCGCCGCCAAGCCCGAAAGGGCAGCATCGTAACGGAACTCGTTCTGATTTTTAAGGAAGATCAGGCTTTCGTCAACCCTCAGGCGACACTCGATGCCGATTTCCCGCAGGTTCTGCTGGATAATGGTTGCCGCATAGTTGCGCCGGGGGTTGCCAACCGGGGCTGCAAGCTCGAAAGAGAACTTTTTGCCCTCTTTCTGCAAAATACCGTCCGGGCCGGGCGACCATCCCGCCTCACGCAGCAGTGCCGAGGCTTTTTGGGGATTATAGGCTAAAGGGTCAAGCGCGGAGTCGGCAATCTCCCGATAGGCTGGCGAAAGGGAGGTATTGACGATGGTGGCATGTTCCGGCCCCATGAAGCCGTCGATAATCGACTGCCGGTCAATGGCAAGCGTCAACGCCCGCCGAACCCTTTTGTCGCCAAACAGAGCGTTTGGTTTAACCTTTTGGTTCTTGCGCCACTCTTCCCCGTCGATGTTCAGCCAGACAATGCTGTCGAAATAGCGATTTTTGACCGGTTTGATGACAATCGGAATGTTGTTGTTTTTAAGTCCTCCGATATCCCTTGGATTGATTCCTCCGGCAGAGATGATGGCATCGATCTGCCCCGATTTCAGCATGGAGAGCCGTGTGGTATACTCCGGCACGATCAGAAAAATCAGGTTTTTTATCACTGCAGGCCGGGGAAGTCGTGAAGAGGGGCTGCTGACAAGCTCAAGCCTTGCCTGACGAGACCACTTTTTAACCCTGAACGGCCCGGCACCCACAACCGGAATCTCAGCCGCCTTTGCGCGGATTTCTCCGGGATCATAAGTCCTGAAAATGTGTTCGGCAACCGGCATGAGATCGTTGAAATGGTCAAGCACGATACCCGGAGCCATCGGTTTGCTGAAATGCAGCACCAGCGTTGAATCGTTTGGAGTTTCCACCGCACGATTGATATCGGCGCTGCCATCCGGCAAGAGTAGCAGGTCGTTGAGGTAGTGCTGGCGGGAGCTTGCAATTTTCGGATGCTTGTAGAGGGCGTAGGAGAAGCTGAAATCAC
>SZXY01000198.1 GCA_005843805.1 Chlorobium sp. | reverse complement strand
GCCGATTGTCATGATCACATCACGCTTGTTGCAGCGGACTCTGCCATGTTGTCGCTTTTTCAGCTCAAGCTACCGGTAACCATCCGGTAGCTCATTTCTTGTCAAGCTTTTGCATGAGATAGACAGTCTGATAAACACTCAATGTTCGGCTTGTCAGATCATTTTCTCATTGTCACTCTGCCATACTCTTCTCCCATCAGAATGTGTTTATATTCGCCATTCTGCTCTTTTGGGGCTGTTAATGTAAAATTGACCTTGTTTTGAAACAGCATAACGACGTCAGAACCGCCAAACAGGAAATATCCCAGCATATCACCTTTTCTGACTCTACTGCCAACCTTGAAACTCTTTTCAAAATTAACAGAGGAGACCTGCGACATACCAATCGGCAGCACTGCTACCAAACCATAATTTTTGGTGTCGATAATGACGCAGCCACGTGTTTCAATATTTTGCCATCCGGGGGTGTTTGCATCAAGGAGATATTTATTGGCTTTGGGGTCCCATGTCAAAAAACCGCCAACAGCGTCATCGCTTTGAATAATGCGCACCTCTTTTATGGTTCCGTCAAGCGGAAAATGATAGCGATGATAATCGTTTACATCAAGAAATGTATGGGTTAATGTCCCGTTGGCAAATGCATTCCTGTAAGCGCTCCCTTCACCGACAAGCGCAGCTATGGACTTGAAAACACTGGATTTGATGGTGACACCCTTTTTATTCAGAATATTGGAGTTTTTGTCAATTTTCCATACGCCTTGAGGCTTTGAATCGGCAGGAGATGAGACGATTGACGGGTCATTCTGAGCTGCAATCGGGCGTTGATCAGGTGATTTCAGATAGCGTGCAAAAAAGTCATTGAATGTTTTCCATTTTGATGGATCTTCATACCATCCTCTGTTCAGACCGAATCGGTCATCTTCCAGGGCTTTTTTATAATAGGCATCGTTCCATGATTTCTCAGTGCTTAAATAGAGCCCCCACTCTTTTGTGAAGTTGATCAACCAGGTACGATACGGCTCATGGTATTGCAGTGAGTTATTGTAATAGCCTTTCCCTTTTAATTTGGCAAGAGGTTGATCGTTGACGAAGTAAAAGTAATCGAGACTCTGATCAATCTGATCGTACAGGTATGAGTAAGATGGATTCGGCAGGATAGACCAGGGCATTGCTTTTGCAGCCCAATCCACAAAATTATAATATTCATCTAACGTTCTGACCGGGTTGGTTACCCTGTCCGGATTTATCTTGCTTGTTTTTTCGATTGACTCTATGAGCATACCTTTCAGTTCAGCATTATGCTCTACCATGGTTATCAACTGCTCTGTTATCGGTTCATGCTTGACGGCTCCCGAGTTGATCTCTTCTGCAAAAGCGCTGAAACTCAAGAATGAACACAATGTTAAAACAGAGAGTAACCGGACCAGAACATTGATTTTTTTCATAAACAGTATCCTTTATAACAAGTTATGCTATCCCATTCCCTTTGTGTTTTTGGTCAAAAATGAAACTCTCCCGTGAATTTTTTTACTGTTTTGCCGAGATGGGTAGAGTTTCAAATTTCGCTTTATTGAGAATCACATCCGAAAATGCTTGCAAGAGTGGCACATTTGCATGACCATCTTTTTTGGCCTGCGCAATGTTGCCTGAAAAATCCCATCCTTCATCACGTTCCCCGGTTTTCAGTATACTCACAATCTCTTTCTGTGCTTGAGGATACTCTTTAGGAAAATGGGCAAGGCGGTAAAACCATAATTCAAGCTTGAGAGCTGGTTCTTCAGGGTTTGCGGCAAATGCCCGATCAATTAATGCTCTGCCGTTCTTGTAATCACCCTTGATCAGTTTCAACTGCGCAAAATTTGCGAGGCTGTTGGCATCCTTGGGGTTCGCCGCAATCGCCTGCTGGTAGAGTTGTTCAGCACGGTTGTAGTCCTTGCGGATGGTTTGCATGAAGATGGCGAAATTGCCGAGGTTTCTGGCGTTCTTGGAGTCAGCCGCAATCGCCTGCTGGTAGAGCTTTTCAGCACGGTTATAGTCCTTGCGGATATTTTTCATGAAGATGGCAAAATTGCCGAGGATTTTGGCATTCTTGGGGTCAGCCGCAATCGCTTGCTGGAAGAGCTTTTCAGCACGGTCGCTGTCCTTGCGGATGGTTTCCATGAACACAGCGAAACGCCCGAGGATTTTGGCATTCTTGGGGTCAACCGCAATCGCTTGCTGGTAGAGCTGTTCAGCGCGGTTGTAGTCCTTGCGGATGGTTTCCATGAACACGGCGAATTCAAAGAGTTTATTGCTATCCTTTGGATTTTTAGCTATATCCTCCTGAAATTTTTTTTCTATTTTGCCGGTATATTTTTTTTCCAAATCAAATAATTTCTTTTTTTCAACAAATAATATTTCTACAAGCCTTGCGATTTGTTTGTCAGTCATTTGTGGAAGTATGTGTCGCCAATATTGTCTCTCATTGTCATCCATGCTTTCAGTCTTAGCTATTAATGGATCAAGCAATAAGATAAGAGTGTTTTTTTGACCGCTTTTAAACACGTCCTGAATATAATTTATTACACCAAGCTCATTTTCTTGTGTGATTAAATTATTTATAGTCACTTCAACGAGAGCAAGGGCGTTATTTTCAGCGATTTTTGTTTTTTCTGCCTCTGACTTGGCTGCTTCTTCAGCCTTGATAGCCCGTTTTGTTTCAAGTTGTGCGGTTAATTTCGCTTTTTCAGCATGGTTGCGTTCGGTGAAACCCCATGCTGCCAGTCCAACTGCAATGAGAAAACCAATGAAAGTAAGCAGGAAGCGCTGCCGTACCTGTGATAGCTCTCTCTCTCGGCGGATTTCCAGTTCCCGCTGCTGGCGTTCTGCTTCAGCTTTGCTCTTTTGCAGGAATTTCATCGTCAGAGCAAAGCAGGTTCCTTTATCCTCGTCGTTGGCTAACCGGGGAAAAGAACCAGGAAGCAGGGCTTCCTCATAGCGCACAGCCCAGATTGCATCCGGTTGTGTTTCGGCTTGCCATTCGAGAGCCAATGCCAAATCCGTGCCGTGCCATAGTTCGCTCTGTTCATTGTCATAGCGTTGCGCAGCATCAAGCAAGCGCTGGTACATCGCTGCTTTTTTAACTTCCGCCGTCACCCAGCCTTGCAAGCGTTGCCATTGGCGGATCAGGCTTTCGTGGCTGATGTCAAGTGTGGTATCTTGTATCAGTGGAACATGCAGAGGTGGCATAAGGAAATTACGCCCAGGCAGGCGGAATAGATCCACTATTTTGGTCAGCGTGGGCAAATCTGTTCCCGTCATATCCAGCAACTTCTGAACCTTGAGAGGTCGGCGGATCTCCTGTCCGTCACGGCTGCGTTCGGTCAGTGCGCGGAACATGAGTTCAACGACAGCTTGTCCCTTGGGGTCGAGTTCCTCCCACACCTGTTCAGCGTGTCCATCCAGCGCTTTGCGCAGGCCGTTCAGACCTTGGTATTCCTGTAACGTGAGGATTTTGTCTTCATCATTTTCCCACAAGCGCATCAAGGCATGTTGCAAAAGTGGTAACTGGTCGGGGTCATTGCCCGTTTCATTCAGCAGATGGTTTACCAAAAGTTCCTCTACAGAGCCGCCAAACAATTGGGCAGGCAGGCAAATTGCCTCACGTAATTGATCCCTTGTCAGGCGCGGTGTAAGGTACAAACCGCTGTTGATCGCTTCCGGCAAGCCATGAAACTCTGCCGCTGCACCGAGAAAATCGGAACGCATGGTGATGGCGACATAAATATCTTTGTGCTGGCAGGCTTCCAGCAACAAGGATACAAATGCTGTTGCATGGTTTTCTTCCTGTTCGCGGAAACGAAAAATTTCTTCAAACTGGTCAACAAGCAGTAACAGACGTGTCCCCTCTGGTAACGGCGACAGACGCAGGATTTCATGCAGGCTGCGGGAGCCACGGCGGAGTTCTGCAGTGAGTGCGGAGATTTCTCCATCATTCACAAGCTTTTCGGAAGAAGGTTTCAGGGATGAGGGTTTCCATGCATTCAGGAATACCTTATCATCAAGCAACGCTTCAGCCAATCGCGTAAACGGCTGTCCACCCGGTCTCATTTCAGCAATACTCCAGCGCGAGCCTACTTCGCCCATGTAGCCCTTTTCCAGTCCCGCCAACAACCCGGCCTTCACCAGAGAGGATTTGCCACTGCCTGAAGCTCCTGTTACAGCGAGGAAATGATGTTGCTTGAGGCGTGTCAGCAGTTCGTCTACCTGTAGTTGACGACCGAAGAAAATACACGATTCGTAACGCTCAAAGGCACGCAAGCCCGGATATGGCTGGAGGGTTCGCCGGTTCATGCGTTCATCTCCTCTAAAAACTGTTCCACGCAATTCTTGTCAAAATTATTATGACACACCAGTATCACCACACCTGGCGGAATAAAACACAACTCTTCCGCCTTGCCACACTGACAAATGAGGATTGGTGGCTTTATTGAGCGTTGCATTGTATGTACCCGAGCTTCGGACAAGTAATCCTCGACCACTTCTGTCGGTACTGTGTGTTGCAACATCAACATGACGTCACAAAACTGGTAGCCACGCTCAATGCTCTTGCGAATACGTTCAGCATTGCCCTGGTAGCACGGCAAAGCAATGCCGTAACCCTTTGTCATCAAAACCTGCGCCACACTGCGGGCTCGTTCCAGATCGTCTTGTCCGGCATGAACAAACACCATTTGTTTATCGTTTTGGCTGCTCAATGCCCTCTCTTCTTCCGATTTTGGTTTTGGAAGAACCGTTTCACGCACAAAACGGATAAAATCAGCAAGTGGTGCAGCAATAACTGTTTTACCGTTCAGCAACTTTTTTTGTTCCTCGCGAAGCTGCACATCCGTAATGTCCAGTTTGGGATCACGCCATTGCATGATTGGTTTCCCTGTAGCTTCAGCAGTTTCATACTGTTTGACAGGAACTCCCATTGTCCAAAAGGTATCCAGTAATTGCACGAAGTGCGAACATTGGGTAAGGGCGGAATCCATATTGCCGTCCACAGTATTATTATTGCGCGGTAAAACATCAATTCCGAATTGGCGCAGTTCACTGATAAGGCTTGCGCGTTGCTCGTAGAGTGAATCATTGACCGGAGCGATATATACAGTTGCTTTGGCAGCCTGTACTGACGCCTCCTGTTTTTTATTTTTTAATGCCGTTGCCAGTTCGTGTGACAAATCTGCCAAACGGTCATAATACGCTGTATCTGTAGGTTGCGGAACCGGATACCCCAACTGCCTCACCTTGTTCTGATCTGTTTCCTTCCAAAACCGATAGGTCAATAAATCGTGCAAAATGGCAGGTTTCTCTTCCGTGCCTATCCGATCAAGTTCAACCACAAAAATACGACCTGTCGTATGTTTCAGATGTCGGCTGAAAATCTTCAGTTCGCGCTGACACCATTCAGAGGCCAGCCACGAAGATGAGAGCAGAATGATCAGTGCGTATGTTTCGCCCAACTGCTTATCGATTTCAGGAGTTATTTCATCGCTTCCTTTCAGACAGAAATCCATCCACAACTGGTAATCTTCTACCCGGCCCATCTTGCGACTGACTTCGTTGCGAAGGTTATTGACAAAATGCGTAATCCAACCCTTTTCCTCACCGGAAACAGGTAGATTGTCATTGTGTGCGAAGCTGATGAAAATATCTGGCACGATCAGCACCCTTTATGGTCGTATTCTTGAAAAAATAATATGAACAACAATCTCTTTTTGCGGGATCTGCAAGATTCCTGAAAAAGCCTCACAGTTTTCATTGTTTGTCAATCATTAGTCGAACAATAATCAGATTGATTCGTTTAAGCCGCGAATATGAGTAATTTAGGATAATACGTAAATTTCAAATCATGTAAAATAGTTTAACCATGTTGAGGCACATCCCTCACCACCCCGACACCACAAACCACATCCCTGTCGCAATCATAATCACGCTCTCGACCCGGTAAAAGCGTTGGCGTGTTTTGCTGCTGATCGTGTTTACTAACTTCCCTACAAGAATCAGTGCCGGAGCTGTTTTCAGTACTGAAGAGCATTGTCAGGGATCCCAGAGAATAGCTGCAAGCAAGGCCTGCTTCTGTAATTTTGCAACAGCCTGTTGCAAAATTGATGTCCTGTATTCTTATTGCAAAACAGATCATATACCCGATATCCCAATAGACTGGAAAGCATTTCCGAAT
>SZXY01000182.1 GCA_005843805.1 Chlorobium sp. | reverse complement strand
GGGAGGCGGGCTATTTCAGTATTCGCATGAATCTCGAGATATGGGACAAAAATTACTGGAACGCCATCTGCCCCGGCAAACGCAATCACTGCGGTGGCTGGGATAACTGGATAAAAGCGCTTGAGTATGCTGTCGGGGTGTTTGGCAAGGGGCGGGTAGCCTCGAATATTGTCGGGGGGATTGAGCCGAAAAGCTCCATCCTCGAAGGCATTGAATACAAGGCATCGAAAGGGATTATTGGTTCTGCCTCAACCTGGAGGCCAGTTGCTGGTTCGGTGCTTGAAGGGCATCGTTCGCCGGAAAGCGCATGGCATTTTGACTTGCAGCAGCAGATTGCAGGCATTTACAAGCGCTATGGATTTTCGTTTTCGGATTTGCACAATGTCAGTCCAACGGCAGGTCTTGCCGTTACTCTTTTTCAGATTGAGCAGGGAGATTATGACAGTGATGGACCAAGGCCCTGGCAATACCCGCAACCACAGCTTGCAGTGGCGGCAGGTTAGGCAGATGAACAGAAAATATTTTATGAAGAAACATAACCACAGGGAGACATAACAATGAGCAACACAGAGTCGCAGAGTGAAATCCTGCAATACATTCTCGATACCAAACACGCCCTGCTTACATACGTGCGGAGTGATCTTGCTCCGGTATCGCGTGCAATAGGCAGTTTTGCACCGGATGGAGAGGATCTCTTTTTTTCGACAAGCAAGGAGAGCGCCAAGGTGAAGGAGATAGAGAAAAACAGGCGGGTATCGTTTTATTTCCAGCATGATAACCAGGCGCCTGAACGGTGGACAAGTCTCCTCTTGATCGGTGATGCGGAGCCTCTCAGTCCGGGTTCTGCAGATTACGGGAAGGCTGTTGAACGCCTCGGCGCCAAGAGCCCCAGGTTCAGGGAGCGTATCGCCACAAACGATCTTGGCAGTGCGGTGATCTACAAAATCAGGACTACTCAATTCGAATATCTTGACCGCAGCAAGGCAAGTGGTCCCGCCCGAAAGATTGCGGTTTAACATGTTATGAGGAACATCATGAAGGAAGCAATCCTTGAAAGAAGCAGTGTTGCCTCACTGCTCCCGTCCACACTTGTCACTCCGGCAAATGGAAAAGCGGTCAGTGCGGTGAAGCTCAACGGCAGTCGCCCGGAACTATTGAAATCTCCCGACAAGCGCCCTGTAAAGCTCTCCATCAAGGATCTGGTGATTGGATACCTTGACAAGCAGAACGGGAACACTATGGTGGCGGTTGACAAGGTGAACCTCGATATCCGGGAAGGGGAGTTTGTGACTATTGTCGGGCTCTCCGGTTGTGGCAAGTCTACCTTTCTTAACGCTATCGCAGGTCTGGTGAAACATCAGCAGGGTCAGATAAGGGTCAATGACCGGATAGTCAGCGGGCCGGGTACAGATCGTGCAATGGTGTTCCAGAAGGCATCTCTTCTTCCCTGGCGGAAGGTTGGGCGCAATATCACTTATGGGCTTGAACTTGGTGGCATGAAGCAGAGCGAGGCGAGAAAAAAGGCAAGCTACTATGTCAATCTGGTTCGTCTCAATGGATTCGAGAACCATTATCCCCACCAGTTGTCGGGAGGAATGCAGCAGCGTGTCAATCTGGCGCGTGCTTTGGCCTGTGATCCGGAGGTGCTGCTGCTTGATGAGCCGTTTGCAGCACTTGACGCCATTACCCGTGAACTGATGCAGGGGGAGCTGCTTGAACTGTGTGAAAAGGTGGGCAAGACCGTCTTGATGGTCACCCACCAGATTGACGAAGCGGTACTGCTTTCTGACCGTGTCATTGTCTTTGCGGCTTGTCCGGCCCATGTGCTGGCCGATATAGCAATTTCAATTCCCCGTCCCCGCAAGAGTCATGTCAAGGATTCGGAGGAGTTTCGGGGTCTGATGAACCAGATCTGGGCGATCATTGAAGATAATGCAAACATAGGGAGCGGAATATGAGAAAGGCGACGGTATTACAGAAATCAAACGTAGCGAAAAAAGAGAAAATTGCCACTCTCTTGCTGGGCTCAAGCGTGATCGTGCTGTTTCTCATCGGTTGGGAGCTGCTCTTTCAGTTCAGAGTTGTCAATCCGCTCTTTATCAGCGCACCTTCCCGAGTGGTGCTTGCCCTCATTGCAATTATCGGCGATGGCTCGTTAGCCGAGAATCTCGCCATCAGTGCAAAAGAGTTTCTTTTCGGTTATGGCGCGGCCATTCTTGTAGGCTTTCCAGTCGGGATTCTGCTGGGATGGTTCAAACTGATCCGGGATGCGTTTGGTCCCTTTATTGCAGCCATGCAGGCGACACCCCGAATTGCCTTGATGCCGCTCTTCATTATCTGGTTTGGACTTGGCATTACTTCCAAGATTGTGGTGGTTCTCCTGAGTGCCATCTTTCCCCTGATCGTCAATCTCCAGGTTGCCATGAGCACCATTGACAATGATCTGGTGCATGTTTCGCGTGCTTATGGTGCCAGTCGCTGGCAGATATTCCGCAGCATAGCCCTGCCGACCTCACTGCCCTTTCTGGTCACCGGACTTCGCCTCGCAGCAGGACGCGGACTCCTTGGGGTCATCGTGGCGGAGGTGTTCGGGGGAGCTGAAGGTATTGGCTACATGATTCAGTATGCGGGTTCCACTTTTCAGACCGACAAGGTTTTTGCCGGTGTGCTGGTAGTCGCCTTGACAGGCATTACGCTTGACTTTACGCTTGACCGGCTTGGTCGTCATTTCGACAGATGGCGTGGCGATGCCGCAGTTCATTGAACTATTAAACATATAAAAGGAGCCTTGAGCACAATGAAGATATCCGGCAGAATAAAATTTTTTCCGCTACTGTTGCTTTTCGTGATTATAGCAGGCTGCACAAAGAAGGTCGAACAACCAGCCCTCAAGCAGGGTGAAAGCCAGAAAACGGTTATCAGGTATGCTACAAGTGCGGCCAATCTTCCCATAAGCTTTGGAATAAAGAAGGGTTTTTTTGCCGCAGAGGGCATTGACCTCAAGGTTGTAACCATCACTGGCGGTGTCGAGGCGGTTACTGCTGCAGCGGCAGGTGAGGCGGATTTGGGAGGAATGGGTTCTCCTGTCCTTGTTGGAGCTGTTGCCGGAGTCCCGATCACCATTGTCGGCGCTCCGCCAGCGAAAGGTCAGCATTTTGTGCTGGTCGCAAAACCCCAATACAAGAGTTTTGCAGAATTGAAAGGCAAACCGGTCAGTCCCGGTGCTCCGGGTCAGGGTACCATCCAGGCATTTAATGTCATTGCCAAAGCAAAGGGTTTCAAGCCCTCTGATTTTCAATATGTCAACGCTGGTGGCAGCGCAAATTCATTGGCGGCACTGCAGGCAGGCAAGGTCGAGGCGGTCATAACGACCGAAACTGTCGGAGTGAAGGCTGAACTGGAGGGATTTGGCAAGGTGCTGGAGCGTGCCGTAGATTACTTTGGCCATTATGAGCACTCCTTCATCTTCGCCAGGAACTCCTTTATCAAGGAAAAACCTGAAGCTGTCAGAGGGTTTCTCAAGGCTTATCTCAAAACTGTCGAGTATCTCAAGAGTCATCCTGATGAGGCGATAGAGTTCGCCATAACCGGGCTGCAGCAGGATCCAATACCCTATAAACAGATTTATTCCAGGGAAATCCCGACATGGGAAACGAGTGGCAGGGTAGACTTTGTCGGGACTGAAAATGCGATCAGGATTCTCAAGGATCTTGGCGATATCAACCCTCACTCCACGGTTACAGCCCGCCAGATCGTTGACGAGCAGTTTCTTCCCAAGGTAAGTCAGTAAAAGAAAAACAAAATGAAGGGATTACGGATTGTTGTTTCATATATCAGGTTGCACTGGTTGTTCTATCTGGTTGGTATCAGCATGGTGGCTGGTGGCAGCCTCCTTGCGGCACAGATTCCGCGTTTGCTGGGGAGCTTTACGGACAGTTTGCGCGATGGCAGGCTGGGCAGCTCTGAAATGGCCGGTTATGCTGGATTGATAGTTTTGATTGGTCTGGTGAGGGTTTCCACAGGCTGGGGTGGGCGAGTCCTCGTGCACCATAAGGGGCGCCAACTGACCTACCAGTTGCGCCAGCAGTTGTTTGAAAAATGGGGAACCCTTTCACCCTCCTACTATCACCGCCACAGCGTGGGCGATATGATCTCTCATGCCTTGAGCGATGTTGAGGTTGTGCGTGAACTGGTTTCCCAGGGAATCAACCAGGCTGTGAGCGGGTTGGCCATGCTGCTTGCGGCAATCTATATTATGGCTATGCATGTTGACTGGCGGCTGACGCTTGCCGGCATGGGGCCTCTTCTCTGTATTCCTCTTCTTGTCAAGTGGCTTGGTCCCCAAATCCGGTTGCAGTCCCAGCGTTCACAAGAGGCTCTTGGTGCCATGGTCCAGACGACTGAAGAGGTGATCGAAGGTATTCGTGCCGTCAAGGCCTTTGGAACGGAACATGTCGTTATCAGTCGTTTTGAAAAGAGGGTTGATACCATAGTTGAAGAGAAAATGCGGTTTGTACGCCTCTCGGCACTGTTTGGAGCGCTGGTGCCGTTGATGGTCAATATCGGGTTTATTTTTGTGCTTGGCTATGGCGGATTTCTGGTCACCCAGAAGACCATCTCTCTTGGAGATTTTGTGGCCTTTACGCTCTATGTGGCTCTGTTGCGTATGCCTCTGGAGCAATTGGGCAATGTGCTCAACATCGTTCAACGCTCCATTGCATCCCTCAACAGGATCGATGAGTTGCTTCGTGTTGTTCCGGAAGTGCTTGACCGGAAAGGGCCTCTACTGGATCGTCCGCTGCAGGGGGCCTTATGTGTCAAAAGCCTGAGCTTCCGATATCCGGAGAGTGACCGGGATATTTTGAGCGACATATCCTTCTCGGTCAAGCCAGGGCAAACCCTTGGCATTATCGGGGAGATGGGAAGTGGAAAGTCAACTCTTGCCAACCTTTTGTTGCGCCTTTACGATCCTCCGGATGGCAGCGTTTTCGTTGACGGAGTCGATATTCTCAATTATCCGCTTTCTCGTCTCAGGGAGGGTATTGCCTACGTGCCGCAGGATGGCTTTCTTTTTTCCTGTACAGTGCTGGAAAACATAGGTTTTTCTGACGAATATCCCGATTCTGACCGGGCGGAACGTTGTGCACGAATTACGGCTGTCCATGACAATATTGTCGCTTTTCCCGAGAAGTATGCTACAGAGGTTGGGGAGCGGGGTGTGCGCCTCTCGGGTGGACAGAAACAGCGCATTGCCATTGCCCGCATGATTTACAAGGATGCCGCTTTCCAGATCATGGACGACTCGCTGAGTGCGGTCGATACCACGACCGAGCGTCAGATTCTGCTCAATCTGCGGGAGCTCTCAAGGCCAGGTTCCGAGTCGAAAGGGCCACTCAAGGCGACCATCATCATCTCCCACCGCTTAAGCGCAGTTCAGCATGCCGATGAGATTATCGTGCTTGAAGAGGGGCGTATCGTTGAACGGGGCAACCACGCCACACTGATCTCCCGGTGCGGGATATATGCCAGCCAATGGTTCATGCAGGCTGGCCAGTCAGAGGAAGGTGAGCCGGAGAGCACTGAAGTTGATGGCGAGAGAGATATCTCTCAGCCTGACCTCGATGCCGAGATGGAAGTTCTGGAAGCTGGTCGTCTTGAGGAGGCTTTATGAACGAAGAATCATCAAAGAAAGGATCTCTTGCGACATTGATTCCTTACCTGAAATCCCACCGTTCGAGACTCGCACTTGTCTGTTTTCTTGTTGTGGCGGTTGTGCTGATCGATCTTGTCCAGCCGTGGTTGGTCAAGGAGGTTATCGACCGTTATGTGACAGTCTCAAAACCTGATTCCGGGGCGATTCTCGGCATGGCGGCAGCCTATCTGGGGCTGGTACTTCTGGCCTTTGCGCTTACCTGGTACCAGGATATAGTGCTGCAGCGCATTGGGCTCTCGATTGTGCGCTCTCTTCGCATAGATCTCTTCCGACACATTCAGCGACTTGCTCTGCGCTATTTCGACCAGAACAGTGCCGGTCGTATCATGACCAATGTGGTAAGCGATACCGAAGCGCTCAATAATTTCTTTACCCTCTTTTTGTCGAATACGCTTAGGGGCGTTTTTTCCCTGCTGCTTATTATGGCGTTCATGCTGCATCTTGACGTGAGCATTGCACTTTACTGTTTTCTCCTGATCCCGCCGGTTGTCATTCTCGCCATCTGTTTTCAGAGGAAAATCCTCACTGTCAATACCGAAGTTCGTCACCGGCTTGGTGTGGTCATTGGATTTTTGGCCGAAAATCTGAGTGGTATGACCATTGTGCAGATTTTTCATCAGGAGGCAAAGCAGCAGAAACGTCTCGAAGAGCGCAACAAGGCGTTGCTGGCGGCTACCATTCTTGAAAACAAGTGGTTTCTGCTCTTTTTTAACATTACAGAACTTTTTGGAGACCTTGCCGTCGCCGCCCTTGTCTGGTTTGGCGGAAAAGGGGTGATTGGCGGCACCATCTCTTTTGGTGTGTTGTATGCCTTTGTCGGCTATATCCGGCGTTTTTTTCAGCCGATCAATACCATATCGCAGCAGATGAACACGCAGCAATCCTCTATTGTTGCCTCAGGGCGTATCAGCCGCACCTTGCAGGAGGTGCCTGATATCAAAGAGGTCGATGGTGCAAAAGCGCCTGAGGTGGAGGGGCGCATAGAACTCGATGGGGTCTCTCTGGCCTATCGTCCAGGTCATCCGGTACTGCATGATATTCATCTCCTGATCCAGCCAGGTGAGCGGGTCGGTTTTGTCGGGGCTACAGGAGCAGGCAAAAGCTCAATCATGAATCTTGTCACCAGATTTTATGACGTCACTTCCGGGGCTGTAATCATCGATGGCAAGGATGTTCGTCACTGGCCTCTCGAGGCATTGCGACGCTCGGTCGGCATTGTTCAGCAGGATGTCACTCTTTTTTCAGGCACAATTCTTGATAACATCCGCTTCTTTCAATCTCACATTTCAGAAGAACGGGTCAGGGAGGCATGCCAGTTGGTTGGAGCTGAACCGTTTATTCTTCGTCAGCCTCTTGGCTACGACACCATACTGTCGGAGCGCGGCAGCACTCTTTCGGCTGGTGAGCGGCAGTTGCTCTCTTTTGCCCGTGTCCTGATATTCGATCCGAGGATCCTGATTCTCGACGAAGCAACGGCCTCTCTTGATTCAAGAACCGAAGAGGTGCTTCAGAAAGCTATTCACCGGGTCTCAGTTGACCGTACCTTGCTGGTCATAGCCCATCGGTTGTCCACAGTACAGCAGATGGATACCATTTGTGTTCTGGAGCAGGGAAGAATCGTGGAGAGTGGCAGTCATGACGAGCTGCTCAGGCTGGAGGGCCATTACTGGCTTCTGCACCAGGCAGGGCTGTTGCTGGATGAAGTGGCCTGATTGTAACGCTTTTTTTTGGCATTCAGTCCACATCCCGGAGCAGGGAGGTTAACTCCGGTGCTTACCATGTTTACGGTATTTTTATGGTAGAAGGCTGTTAATATTCAATTTATTGGCATTTATTGGCAAGGGGAAGAGCTGTAAGAAGAATGATTTGGTTGTCAGATCAAGATTTTTGAAACGTGAGAAAGCATGTAGCATGAAAAAAGTGATTCGCGATAACAAGCTGCTGATGCAGTTCATGATTTTTTCCGTCGTTGGCGGTATGGGAATGGGTGTTGCCCAGATGGCCATCACACTTTATGCTATTGAGCTTGGCGCAACGGCGGCACAAATTGGTTTGATCGGAGGTGTGCAGGGAGTCGGTTTGCTGTTGACTGTTTTGCCTATTGGAATTCTGGTTGATCATGTTGGTCCGAGAAAGGTATTTATTACTGGAGCTTTAACAAGCGCCATTCTCTATCTGCTTTTTCCTTTTGCACGCACTTCAAATGCTCTTCTCTGCATTGTTGCCCTTATCGGCTTTTTTGCTGCGTTCAGATTTATTCCCATGACAAGCGTATTCCTTGAATTTGTCCGAATGGTTGGCAGTGAAAAAGCCGGGTGGCAAAGAGGCTCACATTCATTCGGTCTTGTATTTCTCGGTCCACTATGCGGAGCCTCAATAAGTAAATACTTTGGCTTCAATGTTACTTTTTATTTCGTCAGTGCCTCTGTGGTTCTGCTTGTTTTTCTGGCGACATCGATTTTTCCTGACACCAAACGTGCTGCGGCAGTGACGTTTGCTGAAAAGTATGGCCATTTCAAAGAGTTTTTCAAGGATCGCAATATCCTCGAGGCTTCCTGTGCCGAAGCTCTGGCATTGGCTACATTTTCCTGCTTCAATGCCTTCATTGTTGTTATTGCCATGCGGGTATTTCATTTGACGGCGCAAGTCGCATCCCTCTTTGTTTCAATCGAAGGGGTGATTTTTATTGCAACACTCTTTTCGCTTGGAAGAGTACTCGATAAACTTGGACAGCAGAGGTTCTACCTGACAAGTATTGCGGTTGTCGTTACCGGGTTGCTGCTTTTGTCCTCTGTCTGGCATCCACTCTTTCTTGTTGCAGGTACAGTATTAGTCGGCATTGGTCTTGGCATGTTCAATCTTGTCAATGTTACCCGTGCCGCACATGCAAATTCAGAAAAAGGCAAGACCGCAGCTCTCTTTTCGATGTTTACCATGCTTGGGGTCATTGTTGGCCCGATAATCGGTGGAGTGACAGCAGAGTTGTTCGGTTCCTGGAGTGTATTTCTGCTGTTTATACCGCTTCATCTTTTGCTTGCCTTAAAGATTCATTTTGCCGGAAAGTGTCAGATATCAGTTGAAAACATTGCAGTGTAGAGCAAGTCAGACCAATAAAATAGTGTTTAGCTTAAAAAAAGAGGGAGCGAGTTGATATGAGTAATCTGAAAGAAAGATTGTACAAAGAGCTGGAATTGAAAAATTCAACATCGGTTGAGGGAATAAGTTTTGATCCGAAAATTTTCCGGCATCTCGATCTTGGTGGCCGATATCGGGAAGTAATTCACTCCTGTTTCGAGATGGCCTATGAAACCCATGTAGGAATTGCATTTCCTGACGGCTTTCGCTCACCCACTGGTTTGACCTATAATCTCAGATGGGATCGCCGCTCGCCATACTCTCTCATCTATGACAAAGGGAGATATTATCTCGCTCATCAAGGGGAACTCATCTTTCCTGTAGACTTTCTTGAGCGGCCTGATTTTTACGGAATGAAAACTTCTGACGGAACGAGTATGCGCACTATTGCACGCTACAATTGTGACGGAATCATTTCGATTGCCTACAGCAATGAGTGTTCCCTTAAAGAGAGCGGTCAGGATTGCAAGTTTTGCAACATCAATGCAACGAAAGAAACCTATGGTGAGGCGGAAGGTATCGGCTGGAAATATCCAAAGCAGATTGGCGAGACGGTTGGCGCAGCTTACCGTGAAGGTGCAACTCATCTTAACCTGACCGGGGGTTTTGTGGCCGAGCGTCGGGAGGTGGAGTATTATCTGGATGTGGCGGATGCAATCAGGGAACATACCGGTCTTGCGGATTTTAACGCAACGGCTGTTGTTGGCGCTCCTCATGACCTCACTGTCATCGACAAGTACAAGGAGGCGGGCTATCGTACCATTGCCACCAACATAGAGGTTTGGGATCGGAATATTTTCAAGGCGATATGCCCAGGCAAGGATTTGCAATGCGGTGGCTGGGAACACTGGATCCGGACACTGGAGTATGAAGTGGAGGTTTTTGGCTGGGGAAGGGTGCGCTCAAATATCGTCGCAGGTCTTGAACCCAAAGATTCAACACTCGAAGGGGTTGAATACCTTGCTTCAAAGGGTGTTATCTGCCATGCAGGAAGCTGGAACCCCAATCCCGGTTCTGCTTTGCAAGGGCATCGTACACCGGAACCGGCCTGGCATTTTGATCTCCACAAGAAAGTTGCGGCGATCTACAGAAAGTATGGTTTCAGCTATGATCAGCTCTTCGACAGTTCAAACAACTCGATAAGTATCGTGCATGATATTTACCGGATTGAAGATGAAACACTGCCGATCTTTCAAAGAAAAGTCGCATGACAAAGCGGGCTGTGTGGTCTATGGAAACTTTATTCACCGGAGGGCATAAGTGCCGTTACAAGTGGATTATCAATAACAGGAGTATTCTTGTATGAGTAACAAGCAGGGTAAACATATTGCAATTTATGGCAAGGGAGGGATCGGAAAATCCACAACCACCTCCAATATCAGTGCTGCTCTGGCGGAAGCCGGATACAGGGTGATTCAGATCGGCTGCGATCCGAAAAGCGATTCAACGACCATTCTGCGTGGAGGAAACGATCTGCCGACGGTGCTCGATACCTTGCGCGAACAGAGCAAGGTAAGGATCGAGAATGTATCCGCAGTTGGGTTTGGTGGAGTGCTCTGCATCGAGGCCGGAGGACCGGTGCCAGGTGTCGGATGTGCCGGCAGGGGTATCAATGCCGCCGTTGAACTGCTTCAGGAACTGAAAGTGTTTGATGAGTTCAAGCCTGATTTCGTGCTTTACGACGTTCTTGGTGATGTCGTTTGCGGAGGCTTTGCTGTGCCTATCCGTGATGGTCTTGCTGACCGGGCCTTCGTGGTGACCTCGTCGGACTTTATGGCAATTTTTGCCGCCAACAATCTTTTCAAGGCGGTCAATAAATATGCGCCTTCCGGCGGAGCGCGTCTTGGGGGAATTATCGCCAACAGTATTCTTGCACCTTATGCACCGGCACTCATCGATGATTTTGCCGAAAAAACAGGCACACAGGTGATTGGTTATGTGCCACGTTCACTGGTTGTGGCACAGAGTGAACTGTACGGTAAAACGGTCATTGAAGCCGCACCCGGCTCTCCACAGGCCCAGGTCTACCGCGATCTTGCCAAATACATCGATGAAAATGAAGAGTCGGTGATTCCCAAGCCGCTTAACGCTCCAGAACTGAAGAAGTGGGCCAGAGAGTGGGGCGACAGGATATTTGATGTTGAAGCCGGAGTTGTCCACGAGATGGCCTCTATA
>SZXY01000189.1 GCA_005843805.1 Chlorobium sp. | reverse complement strand
GTCGATACCTGTGGAGTGGTATCGACTGGAACAACAGGCTTGTAGCGATTACGGGTGCCAGAGGTACAGGAAAAACCACTCTTCTGCTTCAGTACATCAGGGAGACGTTTGGCAATAACCTTGCGGAGGTTTTTTATGCCTCTCTCGATAACCTTTATTTTACCAAAACAACGCTTTCTGTTTTTGCCGGTGATTTTGTCAAAAGGGGCGGAAAGTTTCTCTTTCTGGATGAAGTGCATAAATATCCTGACTGGTCGATTGAGATCAAGAATATTTATGACAATTATCCTGAGCTTTTTATTGTTTTTACAGGCTCTTCTGCGCTCAATATCTTCCGGGGTAACGCTGATTTAAGCCGCAGGCTTCTGGTTTACAACCTGAACGGTCTTTCACTGAGGGAGTTTATCGAGCTGAAGTATCATCATCGGTTTCCGGCATTTTCTTTCTCTGATATTGTTGAACATGCCCATGATATCAGTGCGGCGCTCAATCCGGTCATCAAACCGGTGAAGCTGTTCGAGGAGTATCAGCGAATTGGCTATTACCCTTTTTTTGTTGAAGATGAAAAGAACTACAGTCAGCGTCTTTTGCAAACCATCGACCAGACTCTTGAAAATGATCTTCCGGCGGTCGCAAAAATTGATTATTCGGCAGTTTATAGTATCCGCAAGCTTTTTGCAGTTATTGCTGAAAGTGTGCCTTTCAAGCCCAATATCCTGAAGTTAAGCCGCCAGATCGGCATTAACCGGGAGACGCTGATTAAATATCTTCATTTGCTCTCTAAAGCTGATTTGCTGTTGCTGCTGCTCAGTGATACGAGGGGGATAAGCCAGCTCAATAAACCCGAGAAGCTCTATCTCAATAACCCGAATCTGATGTATGCCCTTGCCGGGAGTGCATTGAATGCGGGGAGTATGAGAGAGACTTTTTTTTACAACCAGGTGAAGGTTAAGCATAGTGTAAATTATACCGATAGAGGCGATTTTCTCGTTGACCGGAAGTTTTCGTTTGAAGTGGGAGGAAAAAACAAGAAACAACAACAGATCGCAGGGGTTCCTGATGCCTTTGTTGCGGCTGATAATATCGAGTTTCCCTGGAAAAACACCATTCCGGTCTGGATGTTTGGTTTTTTATATTAACAGCGAAGCGTATCACTGGAGGCATGAGAATGTTTTCTCTTTCGTTATTTTTCAGGGGAGAGATTCTTTTGAGTTTTAATCTTTCCCGGTAACATTGTCAGCCTATGCGTATTCTTTTTGTTCATCAGAATTTTCCGGCTCAGTTCAAGTTTCTTGCGCCAGCCTTGGCGGCGGAAGGCCATAGTGTTGTTGCCTTGAGCTTGCAGAAGGGTGGTGCTTCTGAATGGCAGGGAGTGAAGTTGGTGCCTTACTCGATTGGCCGGGGAACGACACCTGGTGTGCATCCGTGGGTGAGTGATTTCGAGACCAAGACCATCAGGGGTGAGGCCTGTTTTCGGGCGGCTCTCCGGTTGAAGTCGCAGGGGTTTACTCCCGACGTGATCATTGCTCATCCTGGGTGGGGTGAAAGCCTCTTTCTGAAGGAGGTGTGGCCACAGGCGAAGCTCGGGATTTACTGTGAGTTTTATTACCACCCGCAAGGTGCGGATGTGGGGTTTGACCCGGAGTTTCCTCTTTCTGATGAGGGGGCAGCGTGTCGTTTGCGTCTGAAGAATATCAATAACCTGTTGCATTTTCAGGTGGCGGATGGAGGAATTTCGCCCACAGAGTGGCAAGCAAGTACCTTCCCTGAGCCGTTTCGTTCCTGCATCAGGGTGGTGCATGATGGTATCGATACCTCAACTGTTGCGCCGAATCCGGGGGTCACTCTGGCCGTTGATGGCAATGTTGTGCTGACGCGGAAGGATGAAGTGATCACCTTTGTGAACCGCAACCTTGAGCCTTATCGTGGCTATCACATTTTTATGCGCTCTTTGCCGGAGATATTGAGGCTTCGTCCCAATGCTCGGGTTGTCATTGTTGGTGGTGATGATGTCAGCTATGGGGCCAGGCCAACTGAAGGCCGGAGCTGGAAAAAGATTTTTGCCGATGAGGTGCGCCCTCAGATATCTGATGCTGCGTGGGCGCGGGTTCATTTTACCGGAAAAATTCCTTATCGGCACTTTGTTTCTCTCTTGCAGCTTTCAACGGTGCATGTCTACCTGACCTATCCGTTTGTTTTGTCGTGGAGTCTTCTGGAGGCTATGAGCGCAGGGTGCGCTGTTGTGGCAAGCGATACTGTGCCGCTGCACGAGGCGATCCGGCATGATGAAACCGGTCGCCTGGTCAGTTTTTTTGATGTTCAGCGCCTGGTAGCGGAAGTGTGTGAGCTGCTGGATGATCCGGCAGCGAGGGTACGGCTTGGCGCCAATGCCCGCATTTTTGCCCAGGAGCGATACGACCTGAAAAGCGTATGCCTGCCCGCTCAACTCCAGTGGGTGGAGTCGCTGGCAGGCTGATCGTTCATTTTTGGTCTAATCGTCATCTCCTCCACGCTCACGACCACCCTCTCTCTGGCCTTCGCTTCTGCCACCTTCACTTCCGTCGCGATGGCATTTTATGCAGTTCTGGTAGTTGTATATCCCCTCTTCACGGTGCTTGCTGGCCATTCTCGATTCCGAGTGTTCGTGACAGTTGTAGCAGGTATACTTTTTGTAGTTAGCCGGATCGGTATGGCAGGTTTTGCAGCTTGCCTTGTGATCTCCATCAAGCCTGAAATATTTGCTGTGATCGAAGGTTGCCGGTTTCCATTTTGTGGTGTTGTGGCAAGTCGAGCAGTTTGCTTTTGAGAGACGGTGCAACTCGTCGTTGGGTTGAGCGGTTTTGTGGCAGCTTATGCACTGTTTGGCGGAAGCGGCTGTCAGTTTGCTGTGATCGAAG